>JBBSCV010000005.1:0-26829 GCA_038249925.1 Burkholderiales bacterium | reverse complement strand
GAAGTGTATTGCGTTTGAGTTACGACAGCGGATCACCTCGCGTCGCACCTGCCTGACAGGGCGGCAGAAGTCGCTTGTCGGCCACCAACTGCTTGAACTGTCCGGCCGCTTGCTGACAGCCAAGTTGAGTGGCCCGACAGCCGCCGCTCATGGCTGCCGGGGCATGTTCAGGGTTTTGGGACACTGCCCTCAGGTCGTCAGTGCTCGGCGCTGTGCAGGTGTCCCACAACCCTGAACAAGAGTAGCCCTCGAAGGGCGAGGTTGCACCGACCAGAAGCAGCCGCCCGGCGCGTACGGCTCGCTGCGCTTGTCTGCGCGGTTGCGCCATTTGCGCCGGGAGCCACCCCGGCACGCCAACGACATTTTAAAGAACGCCGTGGGGCGGCATCAGCGACATCATCCACATCCCGGGTCTCGTCAACGTCGACTTCGAAGACGTCAAGACGGTGATGAGCGAGCCCGGCAAGGCGATGATGGGCACGGCTGTGGCCGGTGGTCCCGACCGCGCCACCAAGGCAGCCGAACTGGCGGTGGCCTGCCCGCTGCTGGAAGGCATCGACCTGAGCGGTGCGCGCGGTGTGCTGGTGCTGATCGCGGCCAGCAAGGGCACCTTCAAGCTGAGCGAGAGCCCGTCATTCACAGCTTCGGCGATGAGCGCCATCAAGCGTATGCGGCCGATGACGCGCATGTGATTTTCGGCACCGCCTGCGACGAGAGCCTGGGCGACCACTTGCGCGTGACGGTCATCGCCACCGGCCTTTCCATCGCGCGCAAGGCCACCGCCCAGCCGCCGTTGAGCGTGGTTCAGCCGCGCCTGCAGCCGCAACTGCAGCCGCAACTGCAGCCGCAACTGCAGCCGCAGCGACCACAGAATCTTGTCTCGGCATACCGCCAACGGTGTGCTGAAGCAAGCAGGACTGCCCAAGCAGTTTTAAGGGCGAGATCCCAAGGCACCTGCTGCAGCACGGCGCGGCTGCCCTCGCGCAGTTCCGTGCCCGGCGTGTACTTGTGATGGCGGCTGAAGCCCGCCACCAGCTTCTCGAAGCGCACCGTCATGTCCGACAGCCAACAACTGGGCCAACAACCTGGTGTACGGGGGCTTCAGCGATTGGCGGCTGCCTACCACCAACACCACGGCCAGCAGCAATTGCGGCGACAACTTAAACCATGCGGCGGCTTCGCACAGCAGAACTTCGGCTTCAACTGCACCGGCAGCGAGATGGGCCACAGGTTCTAAAACGCGTTTGGTGCCATTGCGGGTCAAAGCATCCTTGCGGGCTCGAACGCGGCCAATCTGGCCGTGTTCACGAATGTGCAGGGCCCCCTCTCCGGCGACTGGTGCGTACTGCGTACGCGCCGAGTCCCTCTTGCCGCGTGGCACTTCGGCACTTTCGACGGCTACCAGGACTTCTTCGGCAAGAACGCTGAGTTCTATGCCGTGGCTGTACGCCCCGGCGATGTGGCCGCCGCTGTGTCGGAGCCACAGACGTTGGCACTGGCGCTGCTGGCCTTAGGCGCCGCGGTGGTGGCGCGGCGGCGGCGGCCACATTGACGCCTTGACGCTTCGGGCGCTTTGGCTCTTTCGGGGGCTTGGGGGCTGAGTCCGCACACAAAGCAGCCCTGCGGCTGGTTTGCGCCTGGCGAAGGGTCGGGCCTCCGGCCCGAAGCGGCCTGCAAGGCGTAGCACCCCAACCGCGCAGTTCTTCCGGGGTCAGTCCCAGGGCATCAATCGACCCCGCCCGAACGACTGGCCCCTATTTGCTTTTGCGTAACATCCGAGTCAGCGAGGGGTAACTGACTCAGGTCGGGTCTTGCAGCGCGGTCAGAAAAAGTTTCTGAGGAGGGCGAGTTGGGCGAAGTAGATCGACTGCGCGCGGCCATCGCGGCCTTCGAGAGCCAGCGGTCGTCCCTCGGTGACGCGGTGGTGGACACGGCTCTCGGCCCGCTTCGTGACCGTCTCGCGGCCTTGCGCCCGACCGCGCCCGTGCGGCGACACCGGCGGCGCCAGGTGACGGTCCTGTTCGCTGACATCTTCGGCTACACGACGCTGGCAGAGCATGTCGATCCCGAACGAATCGGCATGATGTTGAGCCGGTTCTGGAGCGACATAGACGCGCTCGTGCGCGAGCGGCGCGGGCGCGTCTACAGCCACATGGGCGACGGCATCATGGTGGTCTGGGGCGACACCGCGTCTTCGGAGGACGACGCCGAACAGGCCGTTCGCGCCGGCCTCGCGATGCTCGAGATCATGCGAACCGAAGGTCTTGTCGTCTCCGGGACGCGCGTGGATGCGCAGATGCGGGTTGGCGTCAACACCGGCTTGGCACACCTGTCCGACCGCGACGGGCACACCGCGATCGGCGACACCGTCAACGTCGCGGCGCGGCTGGAAGGTGCTGCGCCGCCGGACGGGATGCTCATCAGTCGATCGACTTTCTCGCAGGTGCGGGGACTCTTCGAGCTGGTCGATGCAGGGCAGCTGTCGCTGAAGGGTCGCGGGCAACCGGTGCACGCCTACCGCGTGGTGCGCCCCTTGTCGCGGGCCTTCCCGGTGCGCCGGCATGGGGTCGAGGGCATCGAGACGGCGTTGGTGGGACGGGCCGACCAACTGGAGTTCATCCGCCACCGACTGCAGCACGCGGTGGATTCGCATGATCCCTGTGTGATGACGATCGTGGGCGAGCCGGGCATCGGCAAGTCACGGATGCTGGCCGAGTGCCGCGACTGCGTCGAGACGGGCATGGGCCGCGTGCGCTACTTCGAGGGCCGCTGCTACCCCGACAGCGCCTTGCAACCGTTCGCGCTGCTGCGCAGCATCCTTTCGCACCGGTTCGAGATCAATGACGACGACGACCCGCAGGTCGCGATGCAGAAGATCGCGCTCGGTGCCGCTGCCCTGCTCGGCACGGATGCGGGCCGGATGGCCGAATCCCTCGGGTGGCTGATCGGTCTGACAACCCGCAGCGCGCCTGACGCGCGTGGCAACGCCCCTGCCAACAGCACCTACCGTCGCAACGCCGCGATCAGCGATGCGATCGACTTCTTTACCGCCGTCGCCGCCGGTCAGTTGCCGATCATGCTGTTCCTCGAAGACCTGCACTGGGCCGACGAGGTGTCGCTCGATCTGTTCGAGCGGCTTCTGGCCGATGCGCCGCGCGGCTTGACGATGATCAGCGCCACGCGCTCGTCGCTGTTGGCCCGGCGGCCAGCCTGGGGGGCCGACGGCGGCCTTCATCACACCCACGTTGCGCTGTTGCTCGAAGCGCTGGACGATGCGTCCGCCGAACGGCTCGTCGACGAGATCCTCTGTATGGCCGACGAAGTGCCGCCCGACTTCCGCCAGCGCATCGTCGCGCAGGCCTCGGGCAATCCCTTTCACATCGAAGAGCTGATCAAGATGCTCATCGACGACCGCGTGATCACCACCGGCGACTCGTGGACGATCGACGCCCGGCGCGTTGCCGACGGGCGTGTTCCCGACACCCTCGTCGGCGTGCTGCAGAGCCGCCTCGACCACCTCGGTGAAGCCCAGTTCCGGCTGCTGCAGGTGGCGAGTGTCTTCGGGCGTTTCTTCTGGGACAACGCGCTCGCTGAGGTGGTGGGCGTGTCGCAGGCAGACGACATGCCGGCGATCGCCATCGACGCCGTGCTCGGGCAGTTGCTGTCGACCGAGCTGATCGAGCGCCGGCCGACGAGCCGGTTCAGCGGCACGCTCGAAGCCTCGTTCCGACACGACGTGCTGCGGGCGGTCACGTACGACACCATCCCGCTCGACGACCGGCCGCGCCTGCACCGCGGTGCGGCCGATTGGTTGGCGCCGGCGGCGGGCGACCGCGGCAACGATTACGCGGTTGTGATTGCGGGCCATCTCGACGCGGCCGGCGAACGCGCGGCCGCCGCGGAGTGGTACGTGCGTGCGGCACAGCAGGCTGCGGGCCAGGCTTCTTTTGCCGACGCGCTGCGCTTGTACGCTGAGGCGGTCGACCGCATTGCCGACCCTGTGCGCCGCACCGACGTATTGCTCCAGCAAACCTACGCGATGATCACTGCAGGTCGCCACGACGACGCGAAGCGGCTGATCGAGCCGATGCTCGAGGCCGGCAACGGCGCGTCGAGCAGCCAGCAGCTGCAGGCCCGCGGTGAGCTGGCTCGGATCTACGGGCTGCGCGACGGCGATTTCGAGGCCGCCGAGCGCATGCTGCTCGACGGCATCGCGCTGCAGCACCTGGTGGCCGACGACGACCCCGGCCGCCACTTCCTCGAGCACCAGCTGGCCATCCTGCAGATCGTCGTCGGTCGGTACAGCGCTGCGGTGCAGACGCTGCAGCGTGTCGTCGAGCGGCCCGTTGCAGCAGCCGCCATCCAGCGCCGCGGGTGGTCGATCAACGCGCTGGCGCATGCCCATGCGCATCTCGGTGATGCCGAACGGGCGATCGAGCTTTCGCACGAAGCCGAGCGCATCGCCCGCGAGCACAACGACCCTCGACTCGTGATGGCCGCCATGGCGCAAAGGGCGCTGGTGGCGCTGCACGCCGGCAAGTGGCAGGTGGCGCTCGACCTCTTCGGTGAGGCGCAGCAGCTGAATCGCCGCCATGGCGACGTCGAGAAGCTGGCCGTCGTCGCCAACTACCTCGGCGAGGCGGCGCTTGGCTTGTGCGAAGTCAGCGACTCGCTGGCCCACTTCGTCGAGGCTGCCGACGTGAGCCTGCGTGCGGGTGTGGTCACCGAGCAGGTGCGGGCGGTGCTCGGCCTGGCTGCCATCGCTGCCCACCGAGGCCAGCGCGATCTGGCCCAGCGCGCGTTCAGCACCGCGCGGCAGCACCCGGCGGCGGGCGGCGAGGTCGCGCGACTGGCTGCATGGATCAAGAGCACCTATTCGCTCGCGGATGCGGATGCGGATGCGACCGCCCATGCTGATGCGACCGCCCAAGCTGATGCCCATGCGGAGCCCGAACGCTCGCACCCATCCACCAACCTCGACGGCACGCTCGCATGGCTGAAGCGCGCGCTGCTCGATCCCGACCCCCAGCCCGTCCCTCAGAGGATTCCAGCATGAGCACCCGCATCGCCGTTTATGACGTCGTCGTGGTTGGCGCAGGCCCGGGCGGCGCCTATGCCGCGTGGCGGGCCAAGACCGGCGCCGTGAGCGGACCGTCGCCACTGCCCAGCGACCCCGCGCAGCGACGGGTGCTGTTGCTCGAATCGTCCGGTCGCATCGGCGGGCGGCTCGAGTCGATCGTCGCGCCAGGAACGCAAGGGCTCGTCGCCGAGTTCGGCGGCATGGGCTTCACCGAGCTCGACACGATCTTCACCGCGCTCGTCGACCAGGTGTTCAAGCTGCCGGCGTTTGCGTTCCCCCACGCGGGCAACCTCGCTTATGTGCGCGGCGTCCGCCTCAGCCTGGACCAGCGAGCGAATCCCGCCCTGCTGCCTTACCGGCTGACGCCGGACGAGCAGAACGTCATCCAGGGCCAGCCGCCCGGCCCCTCGGGCTACGCCGGGCCCGTCGCGCTGGTGGCCTGGGCCGCCGAGCGCGCGATCCCCGGCTGCCTCACATTCGACGCGAAGCAGTGGGCCATCGCCAAGCGCGAGGTGATGTTCGATGGCCGACACCTGCGCGATATCGGCTTCTGGAACTTCCTGCTCATGAGCATGAGCAACGAGGCACTCAGCTACGTCCACGACATGTTCGGACACTTCTTCGAGATCGCGAACTGGAACTGCGCCGAGGCCTTGCCTTGGTTCCTGGGCGATGGCACCACGACCTACCGGACGCTGACCGCCGGCTACGACCAGCTGCCGAAGACGCTCGTCGACGCATTCACTGCCGCCGGCGGCCAGCTGATGCTCGACACGCCGGTGGTGTCGGTGACCGCGCCGCCCGCGCCGGCGACCGGCCTGCTGGTCAACCTGGCCTCAGGCAGCAGCGTGCTCGCCGGCCAGGTCGTGCTGGCGATGCCGCGCCGCGCGCTGCAGCGCATCGCACCCGGCTCGGTGGTGCTCGATGCGCCATGGGTGCAGCCGCTCATCGAGTCGGTCACAGGCCAGAGCGTGATGAAGCTTTTCCTCACCTTCCAGGCCCCTTGGTGGACAACGCTGACCCCCAGCATCACGGCAGGTTCGAGTTCGACCGACCTGCCGGCGGGTCAGTGCTGGTACTTCACGGCCACCGACGGCGGCGATTCGCTGTTGATGGCGTCCTACAACGACACGCTGGCGACCTCGTACTGGGAAGGGCTCGCTGCGGGTCCGCGCTTCCCGACGCAAGCGGCGAACCCACCGCCAGGGTGGGTCGAACAGGCTGCATCGCAGGCGATGGTCGACGAGGTGGTTCGGCAGCTGGCCTTGATGCACGGCGTCCCGATCCCCACCCCGACCGGCGCTGCGTACATGAACTGGTCGCGCGACCCGTTCGGGGGAGCGTTCGACACCTGGAACGTCGGCGTCGACGCGGCCGCGGTCGAGGCGAAGATGCTGAGGCCCGACCCGACGACATCGCTGTACATCTGTGGCGATGCCTATTCGTCCGACCAGGGGTGGACCGAAGGCGCCCTTGCCACCGCAGAGAGGGTGATGCAGCGTTACCTGGGGGTCGTGCCGCCCCCATGGCTGTAACAGGGGGCTTCGCTCGCAGTCGACCGTGATGAAGGTGCTGCGCTGGCACGGCCTTTGATGAGCCAACCGCTGCGCGGTCGCTGGTCTGGCAACGCCGCTGGCTGTGTAAAGCGCAAGCAGCTGAGCGCCAGGCAACGGATCGAGGGGTTGCCCGAGGCGGATGCTCGGCAGGCGATGTGACGACGAAGTGAAACGCCCTGCTTGACATGGCTGCATCGAGGCACCCCGATCGCGGGGCGTGCGCGTCGCGAACTGAGTCGCGGCCAGGCGAAGACCCGCCAGGCGCCGCGGGAGGGCCATCGAGAGGGCCAGCAAGAGGGCCAGCAAGAGCGACAGCGAGAGGGCCATTTGGCACGTCACGGACTTGCCATATTGCGACGGCATAGTCCGCCTGGGGTTTCAAATTCAACCGTCGGAGCAATACGCATGCAAACCGTTCTCAGACCTGCAGCGAGATGGGCAGCAGCATGGGTAGCGACGGCCAGCTTGCTGGCTTCAGGCCATGCCTTCAGCGCGACTTGCGGCCCGGAAGCGACCTACTCGCCCATCAGCGATTACTCGCTGACTTTTCGGGTCTGCGACAACAGCTTTGTCGGCACCGTGACGGCCAGAGCCACGGGTTGGGTGGCGGTGGGTTTCTCCCGCGACCAGTACATGCCTGGGACAGATGTCTTCATGGCCGGCGTTCTGCCAGACGCAAGCCCCTATGGCGTGGACGCCTTCGCGTTCATGAGAAACCCGCCCACCGTCGACCCGAGCCAGGACGTGAGCCTGCTATCCGCCACCGAACTGAACGGCTTCACCAGCTACACGTTCACGCGGCTGCTGAACACAGGCGACTCCCGTGACTTCGACCTGACCGATGGCCCGTACCACATCCTTGCTGCGTTCCAGTCGACCAGCGACGACCTGACCGTGCGCCACAGTTTCTCGGACGCATCCGAGCTCACCTACGTGTTTTCGCCCATACCAGAACCCGCATCCGTTCTGATGATCCTGGCCGGAATCGGCTTGCTGGCGGGCAGGCTGCGCCGGGTCCTCTGAGCCCGCCCGGGGCTCGGTGCAACTGCATCAGGCGGTCCAGCATGGTCTGCTCCGGTCGGTGGCGCTCGCAGTGAACCGGGGCGCCGTCCGGCACTGTGATCGCCGCATAGGGCTGCCGGCCTTTGGCTTGCACGCGATGCTCCCCGAGGTGGTGACCTCGGACGGTCTCAAGCCGCGCCGCTGCGCCTCATTCGAGAAACCGGTCTTTCCAGCGCGCGCAAAGCCACCGCCCAGCCACCGCTGAGCGTGGTTCAGCCGCAACTGCAGCCGCAACTGCAGCAGCAGGCGGCGCACCCGATGCTGCGCACCGGCACCGACAACCTGCCCATCCTGAACCACGTGGCGCAGGCGGGCCCGGCCATGCAGGCTGCTTCGCCGCAGCAGCACAGCTACGAAAGGCTGAACACCCCGAGCGTCTGGCGCAGTGCCCGCAGCCAGGCCGCGGCGAAGGCGGACGCGCTGGCCAGCAACGGCATGGACGAGATCGAGATTCCGGCGTTCCTGCGCAAGCAGGCGGACTGAGTTCCTCAGGTGCGCGGACAAGGGAAGGGGCGCCGCGGCGTCCCTTCTGGTTGTGCTGACGGAGGCGAGTCGAACGACTGCAATCGACCACGAGCCATCAACCGGAGCCGATCAGACCGATCGTTTCAGCTTCGACGCGCGCCTCGAATTTGGGCGGCTGCCCGACCTCAGGCTGGCGCGACAAGGCGACCGTGTGTCCGGTCACCATGACCGGCCAGCAGGCCGTCGACGGAGATGTCTTCGTCGAGCGCTTCCCAATGAATACCGCGCGGGCTGAGTTCGAACTGGTTCCGCTGCTCGGGCGTAGCAGTCAAGAGCCGCGGAAATCACGCGTCGTCGAATCGCACCGCTTTAGCTGAAGTACTCATGCCAAGTCCTCTCGATCAACACCCGGTTGGCCTGAGCAACCTCGACCAATTCGCGCAGCGTCCCGGCATCGAAACCGAAGCTCGAGGCGACCTGAACCTGCGGTTCGAGCCAGATCTTGGCCTCGCTGCTGCCCGAGCGTACGTGCACATGCAAGGGTTCGCGAGGGCTGCCCTCGTTGGATTAGAAGAAGAAGCGGAAGCCTCTATAGCGGAACACAACCGGCATCGCCCGATTCTGGGCACGGGCTGACGTCCGCACGCCGTGCAACATGAGGAGTTCGGGCGAGTGACTGGAAGTGGGTCGACGGCGGTCATCGATTGCGCCCAAGCGTTGGCAGGCAAAGAGCGCTCAACCGGACGTCCTCTGGCCGCCGGTCTGCTTTTCGCTTCGCTCTGATCGTGGTCGTCAAGCTCAGGGCGGCGAGGCGGGGTGCGCAGAGAAGGCCTTGAGGCCACCTGTCGAGCCACGCGAGCGCGGACACCGGGCCGATGCTCCTGCAACGGCGCTGTCAGGGAATGCTCGCGGTATGGCTGTACCCGAAAGGAATGGGATCGTGAAGCCCTTCGGGGTTGAGACTTCGAAATGCTCGGCGTCATCGGGCAAGCTGTACATGCTGGCTGTGGCAGCGTCCCGCCAACGCAAACGGTCCTCGGGGTGTCCAGTCTTGCCATGCCTGACATACTGTTCGAGGTCGAAGCCATCGCCGCGCGACCTTGAAGCACTCTTTCAACTGACTCGCCATCGAGCGTGCGCCCAGCCAACCGTTTATTTCAATTCGTCCAACTCATTCGCACTCGTCGGCTCACGACTGCGGCATGGTTGGCAGAGCGCCTGGAACTGAGCGCGCACCGTCTATCGCGACATCGCCCAACTCCAAGCGCAGGGCGTTCCGATCGAGGGCGAGGCTGGCATCGGCTACCGGATGGGTGCAGGGTTCGACCTCGCACCGCCGATGTTCAGCCAAGTCGAGGCAAAGGCTCTGGTGGCTTGTGCACGGATCGCGCAAAGTCGACTCGATCCCGAACTCGCAGCGGCGGCCGAGTACGCCTTGCACAAGATTGTCAGCGTGCTGCCATCAGGTTTGCGCGCGTCCGCCGAGAGCATGGCCTTGCATGCCCCTGCGAGCTCTCTGGACGACACCACTCGATGGCAGCTGCAGAGGCTGCGCCAGGCCATCCAGGCGAAACGCAAGCTGCGGCTCCAGTGATCTGACTGCTGCGCCTGCATGCGCAACCTGTGCCGGCAACGAGTCGCTCTCCTACACGGGTTGGCGGCATAGGCCTTCTGTCTCGAGAGGAGCGGCATGTGACACTCGCGCGATGACGACGGACATGCAGAACGGCATGGTCGCTTCCAGACCCCTCGCGGACATGCGGGTCTTGGTGGTTGACGACCATCGAAGCAGCGCAGACAGCCTGGCCACGCTTTTGGGCCTGGAGCTGGGCTGTCAAGTCTTCACCGCGTACGCCGGAGAGCAGGCGCTGGAACTGGCTCTCTCAATGAATTTTGACGTGCTCATACTCGATCTGCAGATGCCGGGTTTGAGCGGTCTGGAAGTTGCCAGCCGCGCCAGATCGAGCCTTGGCCACATCAATGCGCCGCTGTTGTTGGCCATGACGGGGCGCAGCGATCTTGTCAGCGAACTGGCGCTGGTCGACGTGCGCTTCGACCGCGCGTTTGCCAAGCCCCTGGACCACGCAACCCTGTTTGCGACGCTGCGGGCACATTGGCAGGGCGCCAGCGCCGCCAGGCAGCCAGTGGAATTCAGGCTCCTCGACACCCTGACACGGGCGGCCCGCAGGGTAGTGCCGTTGATGACCGCCAGGCGCCAGCAATTGTCTTTCGATGCCGAAGGCCACGAGCTCGTGCTCCTCGGTGACGAATTGGCGCTTCATTCCGCTTTCTACCGCCTCATGTGCAGCGCGCTGGACCTGATGGACGAAGGCATCGTGATGGTCGCGGCGCGATCGATCACGGAAGAAAGTGGCGCGCAGGCGCTGACCGTCAACATCGCCGGAAACGACATGCCCGAATCGCCCTCGCGGAGGGCCGAACATCTGCAACGGCTGGGTCTCGACATCGACGCAGCCGCGGGCACACAGCGCTTCACCAGTGGCTTCGTCCAGGCCCGCGGCGTCTGCCCCGTTTCTGGCGGCGAAGTGAGCTTTGCCAGCCACCCGAGCGAGGGCGTCTTGCTGCGGCTCGAGTTGAGCGTGCAGCCGATCGAGCGCGAGCCGCCTCCCAGAGCCGAGGGCGCCAGGGCGTGGATCGTCGACGGGCGCAGCGTCGAGCCTGCCGTCCTGGAACGCCGCCTGCAGCGTCTGGGGTGGCGCGTCTGGCGTTTCGCCACCCCGGTCGATGTGTACAGCCACCTCAACGCCTCAACGGATGACGACTGTCCGGAGCTTTTGCTGATCCGCGACGATCCGCTGACCTTGATGTCATCGCTGTCGGCTCTGCAAGGCCGCATGTCGGATCGAACGCGCTGTGCGCTGCTGGTGAGCGCAGGTTCAGCAACGCTGGCCAGGCCTGACGCGATGCCGGGCTGGGAATTGCAGGTCGAGCCACTGAGCCCCGGCGACCTGGCTCGAGCCTCGCAGCTCGCAGTCGATGCTGAGTCCGACAAGGCTGGCCCTGCGACCGTCTCACATGGCCTGCGCGGCCGCCGCAAGGTGCTTGTGGTCGACGATCACGAGGTCAACCGCATCCTCGCCTGCGCCATGTTGAACGCCTTGGGTTATGAAGCGTCAGCCGTCGCTGACGGGCTGGATGCCATCGAGCACTGCAAGCACACGCCACCCGATGTGGTGCTGATGGACATCAACATGCCCGTGCTCGGCGGCATCGACGCCAGCCGGCGCATCGTCGAGCTTCAGAAGACGGGCCGGGTGGCGCCGTTCGCGATCGTGGTGGCTACCGCCGACGACGCCCCTGAGACGAAGGCGCGCTCCTTTGAAGCGGGCGTCAGCGGCTATCTTTACAAGCCGCTGCGGCTCGAGTCGATGCGCGACGAGATGCGCCGGGTGGGCGTGCCTGCGTCCGCCGACGAGTAGCAGCGCAGACCTTCCCCGCGCAACAGGCGATGTCCACCATGACTCCTGCTGCCTCCCACGAAGAGCAGCTCAGCGCGGAAAACGCCAAACTGCGTGCGCGGCTTGCGCAGGCGGAGGAAACGCTGCGCGTCATCCGCTGCGGCGAAGTGCGGGTCGAGGTCTTGCGCGACGTGAGCCCCCGGAATCAGGCGGAGACGAATCTGCCGGAAGTCTCGCGACGTTTTGAGTCTGCGCTCAGGACGACGCCGGTGACGCCGTTCCATCAGGACCTGAACCTTGGCTGCGAGGGTATCGGCAAATTGCTCGACAACCTTCTGCGCACCGCGCCCATCGGCTTTTGTTTCCTCGATTGCGATCTGCGCTTCGTGCGCATCAACGAAGTTCTCGCAGAGATGAGCGGCTCTACCGCCGAGGCGCATCTGGGCCGTCATGTCTCGGAGATGGTTCCCTCTCTCGCAGATGCGATCCGCGATGTGACGGGTCGCATTCTGGCGACGGGGCAAGCCGTTTTGAATCACGAGTTCTCCGGCGAGACGCCCGCCGCGCCCGGCGTGACGCGGTTCTGGAAAGAAAGCTGGTATCCGGCGCTCGGCGACGCGGGCGAGGTCGTGGGTTTCGGCGCGGTCGTCGAGGAAATCACCGAGCGCAAGCAGGCAGAAGCGAACTTGCGCGCGAGCGAGGAGCGGGCCAACGGCATTTTGGCCAGCATCACCGATGGCGTTCACATCATCGACAGTCGCGGGCACTTCACCCTGTTCAACGACGCCGCACGCGCGATGTATGCCGCGCAAGGCGTCGACGCGGATGCATTGGTGGGCAAACACATCTGGGACGAAGCTTTTCCGGATGCTCGAAACACTCTGGCCGCGAGGGCGATCAGTGATTCCCTTGACAAAGGAACACCCACGGCGCTCGAAAACTTCTACCCGACTTGGCAGTGCTGGTTCCAGGTGCGCAACTTCCCCACCACCGATGGCGGCGTGGCGACGTTCTTTCAGGACATCACCGAGCGCAAGCAGGCAGAGCACGCACTGCGTGAAAGCCAGCAGTTCACCCGCAGTGTGCTCGACAATCTTTTTGCCTTCGTCGCCGTGACCGCGGCAGACGGAACCTTGATCGACGTGAACCGCGCGCCGCTGGAAGCCGCCGGCATGCCGGCCAGCGAAGTGATCGGCAAGAAGTTCTGGGACTGTTACTGGTGGAGCTATTCACCCGAGATCCAGGCGCAATTGCGCAACGCGTGCGAACGTGCTGCCGGCGGCGAGGCCGTCCGCTACGACGTGCCCGTGCGAATGGCCGGCGACAAGCGGATGTGGATCGACTTCCAGGTCGCGCCGCTGCGCGATACCCAAGGGCGCATCACGCATCTCATTCCGTCGGCGATGGACATGACGGTGCGCCGCGCTGCCGAGGAAAAGCTGCGCGCGAGCGAGGAACGTTTCCGTGTGGCCATCGGTGCGGTCAGCGACATCATCTGGACCAACAATGCCGCAGGAGAAATGGAGGGTGAACAACCCACCTGGGGCGCGTTCACCGGCCAGCATCAAGAGGACTATCGAGGCCACGGCTGGTCGAAAGTCGTGCATCCTGAAGACGCGCAGCCGACCATCGACGCCTGGGATCTTGCCGTCGCGGAAAAACGGTTGTTCGAGTTCGAACACCGCGTGCGGCGGTACGACGGTGCGTGGCGGCTGTGTTCCATTCGGGCCGTGCCGGTGCTCGATTCCGGGGGCGAAATCCGCGAATGGGTCGGCGTCCACACGGACATCACCGAACGCGAGCTGGCGGCCCAGATGAACGATGCGTTGCTGCTTTCCTCGTTGCGACATCAAGAAACCCTGCGCGCGAGCGAGCAGCGCACGCGGCTGGCGACCGAGGCGACGGCGGTGGGGGTCTGGGAATGGAATGTCCTCACCAACGAGATGCGTTGGGACGCGCAGATGTTCCTCCTCTACGGCATCCCGCCCACGGCGGATGGCTTCGTGCAATACAACGACTGGAGCGAGGCTGTGCTGGCGGAGGATCTGCCAGAAAACGAGCGCATCCTGCAGGACACCATGCGCCGCAGCGGGCAGAGCCGCCGCGAATTCCGCATCCGCCGGCGCGACGACGGCGCAGTGCGCCACATCGAAGCCGTCGAGGCCGTGCGGGCGAACGCAGAGGGCGAAACCGAGTGGGTGGTGGGAACGAACCTGGACGTGACCGAGCGGAAGACCGCTGAAATTCAGTTGCGGCAGTTGACCGCCGACTTGTCCGAGGCCGACCGCCGCAAGGACGAGTTCCTGGCGACACTGGCCCACGAACTGCGCAACCCGCTGGCCCCGATACGCACGGGTCTGCAACTGATGAAGCTGGCGCGAGGGCAGCAGGCGACGATCGAGCAGACCCGTTCGATGATGGAGCGGCAGCTTGCACAGATGGTGCGGCTGGTCGATGACCTGATGGACGTGAGCCGCATCAGCCGGGGCAAGCTCGAACTGCAGAGGGAGCGAGTCGCACTGGCGGCGGTGGTGAACAGTGCCGTGGAAAGCAGCAGCCCGCTCATCGAGCAGATGGGCCACCAACTCACCGTCACGCTGCCAATTCTTGCGCTCATGGTCGATGGCGACATGACGCGGTTGGCACAGGTGGTTCTCAACTTGTTGAACAACGCTGCCAAGTACAGCGACCGCGGCGGGCGTATCCAACTGACGGTCGAACGTGAAGGCGGCGACGCGGTGGTGAGGGTGAAGGACACCGGCATCGGTATGGCCGCCGGGCAGTTGACCCGCGTCTTCGAAATGTTCACGCAGGTGGATCAATCGTTGGAGAGGTCGCAGGGCGGCCTGGGCATCGGGCTGACGCTGGTGAGGCGTCTGGTGGAATTGCACGGCGGGGTCGTCGAGGCCAGGAGCGAAGGTCTGGGCAAGGGCAGCGAGTTCGTCGTGCGATTGCCGGTCGCCGTCGAAGCGTCGAAACCGCAGGCTCCCGGCCTCGAAGAAGAACCGGCAGCCACGAAGTCAGCGCTGCGCATACTGGTCGTCGACGACAACCAAGACGGCGCAGACAGCCTGTCGGAGTTGCTGAAGATGATGGGCAACGACACCCGCACGGCCTACGATGGACAAGAGGGGGTGGCCCTGGCCGAGGCGTACCGGCCTGACGTGATGCTGCTGGACATCGGCTTGCCGACCTTGAACGGCTACGAAGTCTGTCACCTCATCCGCCAACAGCCGTGGGGCCAGGACGTCTTGCTGATCGCCGTGACCGGGTGGGGGCAGGACGAAGACCGCCGCCGCTCCCGCGAAGCCGGATTCGATCACCACATCGTCAAGCCGGTGGACCCGCAAGCTCTGATGAGCATGTTCGCCATGCTGAATGTGGGCAACCCAGACCAGCCGACCAACCGCTTCAAATGAAACGGCTGGCCCGGTGTATCCGCTGTCGTCGCGGTGCCGCTGATCGAGTGCTGGAGCCGCTGCAATCGGCCATCACCTGACGGCCACGAGCGGCCGGTCTGCCGTTGTGCCGCCACTTCGGCAACCCCGCTGCCATCGGACGCACCGCATCGCGCCGTGTGCGCGTTCGACAGCGTACAGACCACTGCCTGCAACAAGCCTACAAGCGGCTCATCGCTGCGGCAGCTGCGCACAGGGCCCAGACGGCTCGCAGCCCGCAGCACCATCTTCACTGAAGGAAGCAAAGCCATGAACCACTGCTACTCAGGTCGAAATCGAAGTGGCGGGTTTGCGATGAGCGCTCGCAGCATCGGGGTGCTGGGCGTGTTGGCCACGGTCTTGGCCGCTGCGCCTGCCGGCGCACAGATCACCGTCTACGAACACGACGGCTTCCAGGGCCGCAGCTTGACCACTGAGCGCGCCGTCAGCAACCTGCAGCAACGCGGCTTCAACGACCGTGCTTCATCGGTGGTGGTGGCCAGCCAGACCTGGGAGATTTGCGACAATTCCGAGTACGGCGGTCGCTGCCGCATATTGCGGCCGGGGCAGTACGCGTCGCTCACGGCAATGGGCTTGAACGACCGCGTGTCTTCGGTGCGCGCACTGGCAGGCACGGCGGAATTCGAGCCTGACCGTTACGGCCCTCCGCCCGTGGTCGCAACCGACTACCGCCGCCGCAAGAATGAACGCCTGTACGAAGCCCGCGTGACGGGATCGCGCGCCATCTACGGTGTGCCTGAGCAGCGCTGCTGGACCGAGACCGAGGCCGTGCAAGGCCGCGACAACCGCGTGCCCAGCGCGCTGCTGGGCGCCGTCATCGGCGGCATCCTGGGCCACCAGGTGGGCGGCGGCACCGGCCGAGACCTGGCCACGGTGGGCGGCGTGGTGGCGGGTGCGGCCGTGGGCGCCAAGGCTGCGGGCGACGGCAGCAACGGCCAGCGCGAGGTGCAGCGGTGTGCCGACGCCCCCGCCGCAGCGCAGCCCATCTTCTGGGACGTGACCTACCTGCACCGCGGCAAGGAGCACCACGTGCAGCTGGCACAGCCGCCCGGCCCCACGGTGACGGTGAACCGCCAAGGCGAACCGCGGGGCTGAGTCTGGCCCCGAACTCTGACCGTGATGCGACCGTGATCTGACCGTGAATCGGAACATCTGGCGCGCCTAAACTGGCGCTGCCGCCGCCCGCGGTGCCCTGAACCGCGCCCCCCTTGCTGTTGCCCCAGACCCTGGCCATTGCGCGCCGCATCCTCATCGAACATGCGCGGCAGCCGCGCACGCTGTTCTTCTGGGGCCTGTTCCCGGCGCTGATGATGTTGCTGTTCGGGCTCATCTACGGCCACAACCCGTCCATGCGCGTGGGGCTTGACGCCACGCCGGCCGGCATCCTGATCGGTGCGGCGCTGTTCTTCAGCGGTCTGGGCGGCACCATGGCCATCGTGGTGGGCGAACGCGAACGCGGCACGTTGAAGCGGCTCTTGATGTCGCCACTGAACCCGGCGGCCTACTTCCTGGGCATCGTGTTGGCGCTCAGCGTCGTGGCGCTGCTGCAGGCCGTGGTGGTGTTCGCCGTCGCCTGGCCGCTGGGTGCGCGTTTTCGCGGCAACGTGGCGCTGGGCGCGCTGGTGGTGGGCTTGAGTGTCTTCAGCTACGTCGGCATCGGTTTCTTTTTCGCCGCGCGTTTTGCGCGTCGCGCCGAAGACCTGAACGGCCCGCTGGCGGCCCTGGGCGTGCCGCTGCTGGTGCTGGGCGGCACCTTCTTCCCGCTGAGCCTGATGCCCGACTTTCTGGTCGCGGTGGCGCGCGTGAACCCGGTGCTGCACATGAGCGAGGCGCTCAAGGGCGTGGCCGGGCGCGGGCTGGGCCCGCAGGACATCGCAGGCGAACTGTTCTTCCTGGCCACCTTCAGCGCGCTCGCGCTGGCGCTGGGCGCGCTGTCGTGGCGCCGCCTGCTGGCCGAAGAGGCCGGCGCGTGAGCCGAGAGGAAGCACCGAGCGCTGCAACAACGCCCTTGCTGCATCTGCAAGATCTGCACAGGCAGCGTGGCAGCCGCAACGTGCTGCAAGGGTTGAGCCTGGACCTGCAGCGCGGCGAGGTCTTCGGCCTGCTCGGCCCCAACGGCTGCGGCAAGAGCACCACGTTGCTCATCGCCAGCGGGTTGCTGCTGCCCGACAGCGGCCGCGTCGTCATCGAAGGTGCAACGGCCGGCCCCGGCACGCGCGCACGGGTCGGCCTGTGCCCGCAGCAGCCGGCGCTGTACCGCGAACTGCGGCCGGCCGAGAACCTGGACTTCTTTGCGCGGCTGTACGGCGTGCCCGCTGCCGAGCGCGCCCGCCGCGTGGCAGCGCTGATGCAGCGCTTCGGCCTGGCGCCCCACGCGGGCACGCCGGCCGGGCTGCTTTCGGGCGGCTGGCAGCAGCGGCTGAACCTGGCCGTGGCGCTGGTGCACGCACCGGCACTCTTGCTGCTGGACGAGCCCACCGCAGCCGTCGACCTGCAGGCGCGGCAGGACCTCGGCGCGCTGATCGCCGGCCTGAATGCAGACGGCACCACCGTGCTGATGACCACGCACGACATCGACCAAGCGCAGACCTTGTGCCACCGCGTCGGCCTGATGCAGGGCGGCCGCCTGGCCGCTGTCGGCACACCGGCCGAACTGTGCGCCCGGGTGCCGGGCCGCGCCGTGGCCACCGTCATCACGCCCAACCCCGCCGCCGTTCACGCACGCGCCGCATTGCTGGGCTGGCCGGTGCGAGAGCGTGCCGGCGCGCTGGCCTGCCTGCTGCCGCAGGCGCCGCACGCCGGCACGCTGCGCGATCTCGTGCAGGCCTTCGACGGCGTGGCCATCAGCTCGGTCAGCGTGCAGCCGGTGGGGTTGGCTCATGCTTACCTGGAAGTGATGCAGACCGAAGCCGCATCAGCCCGCGCCTGAGTGGGCACTCCGTTGACGCAGCCCTTGCCGGCCCCGACACTTCCGCGCTGAAGGTGCCCGAACAGGGCCCGGTTTGCCACTGAGATGGAGGACGCCTATGGCCTGGAACCCAGCGATGCAGCAACGTGCGGTGGACTGGCTCGCCGCCGCGTCGACCGACAACGCCGCTGCTTTCAAAGCGGCGCTGGCCGCAGAAGGTCTGCGCGCGGTGGCGGAAGATGGTGGCGGCATTGAGTGGTGGGCCTCGCCGCCGATGGGCCGCACGGCCCTTGGCAACAACCTGCGCCCTGGCGGTGCGCTGACGCACTGCAAGGCGCTGCTTGCCGATTTCCTGCGTGCACTGCCGAACTCGACCAAGTCCGACATCGTCAACGTCACTGGCGAGTTCGACCGCAGCGGCTGGCTCAAGTACTACCTGTACGAAGCGGCCAACGTGCGCTCCACGCTGAACGGCGACGAGCAGCAGATGCAATCTCTGATCATCAACGCGCTGTATTTCCAGGCCAACACCAGCGTCGCTTTCGGCGAGACCGCAGGCCCGGCGCTGCGGCAGCCCCTGGAGGCCATTGGCGACAGCCTGTACATGGGCATCCTCTATGAGTTGCTGTGCATGGGCTTCCACCGCATTCCGGCCACGCAGCAGGCGGCGGTGGCGGCCAGCCCATCGGACGCAGCGATCATCGCGAAGATGCTGTGGGCCGGCGACGGGGCCGAGGTGGACGGCACACCGATGAAGGTGGTCAAGGTCAAGGCCAAGTGGCGCGCCGACTCGCGGCCGTACAGCGACATCAAGCAGGCCAACGGCTTCGCCACGAAGGCCGAGTCCGCGAGCTATGCGGCCTATGCCAACTTGTCCGCGCCGTGGCACCCCTTGTCCACCGAATTCGGCAAGCGCTGGCTGTGGTACCGCAAGTTCTCTGGCGACAACTGCCTGTACACGGTGGTCAGCGTCGGCAAGGCCGGCAAGGACCACAAGGCCTACCTGCCTTACCCGTTGATCAAGCTCAGCGGCGGCAAGGTCACCGGGCTGCGCGGCTACAAGGGCACGCGTGAGGTGCTGTGCCGGCCGGTGCGTGGCGGCAACAACGTGAAGCTGGCGTTGCCGGTGAGCGAGACCTACCTGTACTACTTCGTCTTCGCCGGGCTGGCGCTGGACACCGGCGCCATGCAGGGCAAAGACGCCTATCCGGAAATCGGCGTCGGCTCGATCCCGTTCAACAGCGTCTTCGGCGCGGTCAAGGTCACGCGTTTCCATCTCGGCCCGGAGGCCACGGTCAGTGACGACGAAGGCGTGCTCTGCGTCTACAACGAGGCCCACCGCAACGACGACAACATGCGCACCATCCAGGCCAGCTACGGCCAGGAACTGTTCGCGAAGATGGGCCAACGTTTCGACGCCGTGGCCCAGCACGCCGCCCCAGACGCCGTGAAGTGGGCGTCGGCCGGTGACGGGTACGTCGACATTCGCGGGGTGAATGCAGAGTTCGACTTCGGTGGTGAACGCTACAAGGTGGCGCAGTTGCCCCAGGTCTGAAGCACGGGGGGATGCCGCGCTGGCGTACGGCAGCGGTCACACGCCGACGAGCTTCTTCAACGAGCGGGGGCCCTCGGTGCCCGTCGCACCGGTCGCACCGGTCGACGGCCGAGGCCACAGCCCATGTTCTTGCAATCCAGCGCGCGCCCTTGCCGATCGTCGCAATCCAGCACGGGCTGCGGCCGCGGCCGCCTACTCTGGCATCTGTCGGCTTGGTCCGACGTCTTCAACTACCGGTCGATACCCATGAAACTGCCTGCTCGCACCGTGCCAGTCCCCGCTGGCTTTCTTCATCGTTTCCCATCCGGCCTGTTTTTCGGCTTGGTTGTCGGCCTGGTTGTCGGCCTGCCGACACCCGCCGCTCATGCCCAACAGATCGTGCTGGAGCCGAACGCCACCGTGCTGGCTGGCGACGCGCTGGCCATCCGCATCACCGGCTTGCCCGCCGACACCGAAGTGCAGGTGGCCACGCGCCGGCTCGTGCGCGAATTCACCGGAGCGTTGAAGCCCTACGGCGCGCAGGCGAACTACCGCAGCAGCGCTGTCGGCACGCTGGACCTGGCCACCACGGTGCCGCTCCCCGGCGGCAGCTACAGCGGCGCCGATTTGCGCGGCTTGTTCTGGTCGATGCAGCCGCAGCCTGCAGCCACCCTGGCTGGTACTGCCGACGCCTTGGCCGACAGCTTGGCCGGCGACCTGACAGAAGGCCAGGTGAAGATCGAGGTTCGAGAAGCACGCTCAGCGGTCCCGGTCGACAAGCCGCTGGCCACGCGCACGCTGACGTTGCTGCGCGAGTTGCCCGAAGTCGTGTCCCGCCCCGTCGAAGGTTTTCCGGGCGCGCTGTTCAGCACGCTGCCGGGCGACAAGCCGCGGCCGGCGCTCATCATCCTGGGCGGCAGCGAGGGCGGCCGGCAGATCACCCGCAACGCCCCGGTCTACGCATCGCGCGGCTTTGCGGTGCTGGCGCTGCCGTACTACTCGCCCGCGCAATGGGGCCCGGCCGGCCCGCTGCCGCCCGAGGTGCCCGAGTTGCCCCGCGCCTTCGCCGACCTGCCCGTCGAGCGGCTGGCCGCAGCGCGTGACTGGCTCGCCAAACAGCCGGGCGTGGACGCGCAGCGCATTGGCGTCGTGGGAACCAGCAAGGGCGCTGAATTCGCCTTGCTGGCAGCCGCCCGCATGCCGTGGGTCAAGGCGGTGCTGGCCATCGTGCCCAGCGACGTGGTCTGGGAAGGTTGGGGCGAAGGTGTCAAGTCCGGCGAGCGGGCCGGCTTCGCCTGGCAGGGCCAGCCGCTGCCCTTCGTGCCCTACAAGGATTTCGAAAAGGAATTCGCCGGCTTCGCGACCGGTGCCGACGTGAAGATCCGCCGCCCGCAGGACGCCGGCCGTGCCGCGAACCCCGACCGCGTGGCGCCGGCGCGCATCCGCGTCGAAGACATCGCCGCGCCGGTGATGGTGGTGGGCGGTCACGACGACCAAGTCTGGGACAGCGGCAGCATGGCTGAAAACATTGCCCGCACCCGCGCCGCTGCCGGGCGCGAGACCGTGGCGCTGGTCTACCGCGACGCCGGCCACTTTCTTGGCGGCAGCGGCTGGGGGCCGACCACGCAATACAACGCCGGCCCCAGCAAGAGCGGCGGCACGCCCGAAGCCAATGCCCGCGCCCAGGCCGAAGCCTGGGTGAAAAGCCTCGACTTCCTGCGCCGCACGCTGGGGCCGATGCCGTAGTGCTGCGCGCGCAGCGGCAGCGCTCAGAGCACGAGTTTGATGCTGCGCGCCGGCCGCTTGAGGGTCACCTTCGACTGGCCCTTCGGCCCCGCCACCTGCACGTCGATGCGCTTGATGCGCTTGTAGGCATCGAACAGCCCGACATCCACGCTGCGCAGTTCGCCGGGCTGCGCGCAACTGAATTCGTAGACGGCATCCAGGTCGGCGTGTTCGCCCTTCTTGGCGTCGGTTTTCGCGCCGGGCTCGATCACCTCGGCCGTCACCTCGGCCTTGCTCAAGGTGCACTGGGCTGCAGCAGCCATGACGAACAGCGGCGTGCCCTTGTCCGGGCTGCGCAGCCGCGCCAGCACGTCAGCGGCTGCCTTGCGCTCCGCGTCGGTGCGCGGCGCGCGCTCGAAGCCGAGCAGGTTGTCCAGCGGCGCCTCCATCACGATCGTCAGCTTGTTGCCCTCGATCGCCACGTCCAGCTTCATGGCGCCGTGCTCATGCGCCTTGCCTGATGCCAAGGCGGTGCCAGACGCGCATGCCAAGGCCAGTGCCAGGCCATGTGTCAACAGGGGAAGGGTGGTTCGGTTCATGGGCGCTCCTTCAATGGGTGAATGTAGGGGGGTCAGCCTTGCAACGCTGCCGCGAGGGTGCGGGCGTTGTGTTCCATCATGCGCAGGTAGGTCGCAGCCGGCCCGCCGGGTTTGGACAAGGCATCCGAGTAGAGCGTTCCGCCGATGCGCGCACCGCCCTCATCGGCGATGCGTTCGACCAGGCGCCGGTCGCTGATGTTCTCGATGAAGATGGCGCGCACGCCATCGTTCTTGATCTGGCGGATGAGGCGCGCCACTGCGGCTGCCGAAGGTTCGCTGTGCGTGTTCCAGCCTTGCGGCGCCATGAAGTCCACGCCGTAGGCCGCGCCGAAGTAGCCGAAGGCGTCGTGCGACGTGATCACGCGGCGCTGCGCGCGCGGCACGGCACCCAGCCAGTCGCGCACCTGGCGGTCGAGGCTTTCGATGCGTGCTGTGTAGTCGGCATTGCGCCGGGCAATCTCGTCGCGCTGCTGCGGCCAACGCTCGGTGAAAGCCGCGGAGATGTTGACGGCATAGCGCCGTGCCAGTGCCAGGTCTTGCCAGGCGTGGGGGTCGACGTTGTGGTGCCCGCCGGTGCGCGGCTGCAGGCCGCTGCTGGCGACCGCCACCTTGCCGCGGTAGCCCGAGACCTTGACCATGCGCTCGATCCAGCCTTCGAAGCCCAGGCCGTTGATCAGCACCAGATCGGCCTGCGCCAGGCGCCTGCCATCGGCAGGGCTCGGCTCGTAGACATGCGCATCGGCATCGGGCCCGACCAGCGACGTGACCTGCGCGCCCGCGGGTGCCAGTTCCTGCGCCATGTCGGCCAGGATGGAGAAGCTGGCGACGATGCGGGGTGCGGGTGCGGGTGAGTGTGCGGGCGCGGGCGCTTGCGCATGCGCAGTCAGGGCCTGCAGCGCAGGCAAGGCTGCACCGCCGAACTGGAGAATCTGTCTGCGGTTCATGGTGTTGTGGTTCAACGGGTGAGGTGGGAGGCGGCGAGCAGGCGCCGCGTGACGATGCCGTCGCGCGCGCCGAACAGCACCGAGGCGATGTAGGCCCCGCCGCAGACCAGCACGATGCAGGGGCCCGACGGCAATTCGGCGTGGTAGCTCAGCAGCAGCCCGCCCGCGCCAGACGCAGCACCGATGGCCACCGACAAGGCCGCCATTGCCGGCAGGCTGGCAACCCAGAAGCGCGCGGCCGCCGCTGGCAGCATCATCAGGCCCACGGCCATCAGCGTGCCCAGGGCCTGGAAGGCGCTGACCAGGTTGGCCACCAGCAGCACCAGCAGCAGCATGTGGGCACGCGCGCCGGGGCCACCCACGCTACGCAGGAAGCCGGGGTCGAAGCTCTCCAGCACCAGCGGCCGGTACATCAGCGCCAGCGCCCACAGCGTGATGCTGGCCACCGCCGCGATCTGCAGCAGGGCTGCATCGTCCACCGCCAGCACGCTGCCGAACAGCATGTGCATGAGGTCGACCTGGCTGCCGCGCAGCGACACCAGCAGCACGCCCAGCGCCAGCGCAATCAGGTAGAAGGCCGCGAAGCTGGCGTCTTCGCGCTGCGGCGTGGCGCGCGTGACGAAGCCCGCCGCCAGCGCCACCGCGAGTGCGGCCACGAAGCCGCCCAGGCTCATGGCCGGCAGCGACAGCCCGGCCAGCAGGAAGCCCGCAGCCGCGCCCGGCAGCACGGCATGCGCCATGGCATCGCCCACCAGGCTCATGCGGCGCAGCACCAGCACGCAGCCGATGGGCGCGCAGCCCAGCGACAGCGCCCACGTGGCCACCAGCGCCCGGCGCATGAACGGGAATTCGATGAAGGGCCCCAGCAGGGACGAATCCAGCAGGCTCATGCCGACACCTTGCACGCCGGCGCAGCTTCGTCCCAGGCCTCTGCCATCTGCCGCGCCTTGAACAGGTGTTCGGCCTTCAGCACCTCGGCCGTCGGCCCCCAGGCCACGCGCTCGCGGGCCAGCAGCAGCACCTGCTCGAAGTGCTGGCGCACCTGCTCCAGGTCGTGCAGCACGGCAATGACGGTGCGCGCCTCGCGCTGCCAGCGGTGCAGCAGGGCCAGCAGGTCGGCGGTGGTGCGCGCGTCAATGGCGTTGAAGGGTTCGTCCAGCAGGATGACCCCGGCGTCCTGCATCAGCACGCGTGCGAACAAGACGCGCTGCGCCTGGCCGGCCGAGAGTTCACCCAGCCAGCGTTGACCGAAGCCGCTCAGGCCGACCGCAGCCAGTGCTTCGCCGACCGCGGCATGGTCGGCAGCGCGCAGCGCGCCGAAGTTGCCGATGCGCGCCCAGGCGCCCATGGCCACCACCTCGTGCACGCGCACCGGGAAACTGCGGTCCAGCGCCGAGGCTTGCGGCAGGTAGGCCACGCGCAGTGCCGGGTCGCGCTCGATGCGGCCTTCGAACTCACGGATGGTGCCGCCCAGGGCGCCCAGCAGGCTGCTCTTGCCTGCGCCGTTGGGCCCCACCACGGCCGTCAGCGTGCCGGCGCGGAACGCGCCACTGAGATGGTGCACGGCGGGGTGGCCGCGGTAGGACACCGTCAAGTCGCGCAGGCTGATGGCGGGGGCCGTATCGGAAACGGACGCTGGAACGGCTGCGGCCACCGTAATGGGCGAGGGCAAGGGCAAGGGCAAGGGCAAGGGCAAGGGCACGGCCGCAGGCAATGTCATGCCAATGCCCAGAGCACTGCCAGCCACATCGCAGCGACCACCACCGTCGCCCAGAGCAGCCGCCACGCGGCTCCTGCCGTCAGCATGGTGTGGTCCGCACCGTCAGTCGCCGCGCCGGTGCGCGTGCCCGTGCGCCTTCGGGTTTGCTTTTCGCTGCTTGGACGCCTGGCCGCGCGGGGGTCGAGTGGCCGGCGGCGCACAGTCCTTGCAGCGGCCATACAGCGTGAGGTCGTGATCCTCCACCGTGAAGCCCTGCGGCGCCATGCCCGACAGGTCGCCGGGGCAGGCATGCACGTCGAACACGCGCTCGCATTGCCGACACTGGAAGTGGTGGTGGTGCTGATGCCCGACGACCTCGAAGCGCGGGTTCTCGCCGGGCAGGTTCACCGCCTGAAGCTCGCCTTCCTCCACCAGCGCCTTGAGGTTGCGGTAGACGGTGGCGATGCCCAGCCCCGGCACCGCCTGCTGCGCCGCGTCCAGCACTTCCTGTGGCAGCAGCGGGCGCTCGGCCTGGGCGATGGCATCGCGGATGGCGCTGCGTTGTCGGGTGTTGCGTTCCATGCATGGAGTTTGCGGGAATCAGAGAGGTTCACATGATAATGCAATACCATTAAGAACAAAAGCTGTCCCGCACTTCTCGCGCCATGCCCCCAGTGGCCCAGTCCATCGGCAGCCTGTCCATCTTCTCAGCCCCGCCCATCCAACAGGACCGCAACATGAGCCAGATCCCCGTCACCATCCTCACCGGCTTTCTCGGCAGCGGCAAGACCACGCTGCTCAAGCGCATCCTGCAGCAACAGCACGGCCACCGCATCGCCGTCATCGAGAACGAGTTCGGCGAAGCCGGCATCGACAACGAATTGCTGGTGCAAGACCGTGACGAGCAGATCATCGAGATGAACAACGGCTGCATCTGCTGCACCGTGCGTGGCGACCTGGTGCGCATCCTCGGTGAACTGCACGCCAAGAAGGCGGCCGGCACGCTGCATTTCGACCGTGTCGTCATCGAGACCACCGGCCTGGCCGACCCCGCGCCAGTGGCGCAGACCTTCTTCGTCGACGACGACATCGGCCAGCAGTACCTGCTGGACGCCATCGTGACGATGATCGATGCCAAGCACGCACCGCAACAGCTCGACGAACACCACGAGGCGCAGGAGCAGGTGGGCTTCGCCGACCGCATCCTCATCACCAAGACCGACCTCGTCGATGCGCAAGCGCTGCTGGCGCTGAGGCAGCGGGTGGTGCAGATGAACCCGCGCGCCAAGGTGGCCGAAGCGCGCCACGGCGTGGCCAGCATCGATGACTTGCTCGACATCCGTGGCTTCAATCTCAACGCCATTCTCGAGATCGAGCCCGACTTCCTGACCGACGTCGACCACGAGCACGACGACGACGTGACCTCGTTCGTCTTCCGCGAGAGCAAGCCGCTGGACCTGGAGCGCGTGGAAGACTTCCTGGGCGCCGCCGTGCAGGTCTACGGCACGAAGTTGATGCGCTACAAGGGCGTGCTCAACATCCAAGGCGTCGACCAGCGTGTCGTCTTCCAGGGCGTGCACATGTTGATGGGCTCTGACGCCGGTGCCGCATGGAAGGCCGGCGAGAAGCGTGACAGCAAAATGGTCTTCATCGGCCGCGACATGCCCAAGGAAGTGTTGCTGGACGGGCTGGCGCAATGCGTCGCCGGCAAGCGGCCGCGCCCGCCCAACGTGTGACGGTGTGACCGTGCGACCGTGCGACCGTGCGACCGTGCGACGGTGTCTTGAAGCCTGCAGCCGAAGATGCGCAGATGCGGCGCTGAGCCCGAGGTTCCCGGGTCGGTTCTACGCGTCGGCTTCCGGGCTGAGCACGTCGTCGCGCGTGCCCTTCTGCAGGTCCAGGCCGCGGTCGGGTGACTCGGCTGTCTGGCGGGCGCTGGTGCCCGGTGGAATCAGTTCCTCGATCAACAGCGTGCCGTAGTGTTGCGCGCGAGTGGCGTGCGTGGAGATGGCCACCTCGGTCGCGCGTTGCAGCTGTTCGTCTTCATCGGCTTTGACCACGACGAAGCTGTAGCCCTTGCGTGCCAGCGCCAGGTGGGCCTTGACGAGGTTCAGGTCCTGCCCCAGCGAAGCCAGCCCGCCGGCACTGACGAGGTCCTGTTCCGCCTGCTCCTGCATCTCGCCGGGGCTGTAGCGCGAGATGTCCGCGTCGTCGAAGCCGGCGCTTCGCAGGGCCCTCACGGCAGCATCGGAATCGGCAGCGGTCTCGAAGGACATCAGCACGTGATCCACAGGCTTGAAGACGCCGAATGAGGTGGGGTGGGGATTCATGGGCATGGTGGGGGTCTCTCCGGATGGGCATGGGATGGCCGCTTTTGCAT
>JBBSCV010000004.1:0-30040 GCA_038249925.1 Burkholderiales bacterium | reverse complement strand
GGTGCTGGCACTGAACAGCGTGAAGAACCTGCCGCCGGGCGTCATCCAGACCGAGATCGGCGACGCCGAGGCCATGAGTGAGCTCTTCTCGAGTTTCGGTCTGGCGATGCTGACGGGCGTGCTGTGCATCTACATCGTGCTGGTGCTGCTGTTCAAGGACTTCGTGCAGCCGATCACCATCCTGGGTGCGCTGGTGCTGTCGGTTCCGGGCGCCTTCCTGGCGCTGTTCGTCACGGGGACGGCGCTGTCGATGCCCAGCATGATCGGTCTCATCATGCTGATGGGCATTGCCACCAAGAACAGCATCCTGCTGGTGGACTACGTGATCCTGGCGCGCCGTGACCACGGCATGCAGCGCTTCGAGGCCATCCTCGATGCCTGCCACAAGCGCGCCCGCCCGATCATCATGACGACGATCGCGATGGGCGCGGGCATGCTGCCCATCGCTCTGGGCATCGGCACCGATCCGAGCTTTCGCGCGCCGATGGCCATCGTCGTGATCGGCGGCCTCATCACCAGCACTTTCTTGAGCCTGCTGGTGATTCCGGTGCTCTTCACCTATGTCGACGATGGCATCCAGGGCCTGCAGCGCGTGCTGCGCCGCGGCCGGCAGGCGCCCGACCGCGCCCCCGCCACCATCACCGCCACCGCCAACCCCTTGATTTCGGACACCGCTGCATGAACACACAACGACGCAGGTATCTGGGCATGGGGGTGGCAGGCACGTTGGCGGCCTTCGCCACCACGCGCATGGCCTGGGCCGATGCCGTGAGCGTGGGCTCGGCCTTCGACACGCTGGATCTCGACTGGGCCGACGCCGCCCGGCAGCGCGCGGTGCCGGTGCGGCTGTACCTGCCGAAGTTCGAGGCGCGCATGCCGCTGGTCGTGTTCTCTCACGGCATCGGCGGTTCACGTCGCGGCTACAGCTGGCTGGGCCAGCACTTTGCGCGCAGCGGCATTGCGTGCCTGCACGTGCAGCATGTGGGCAGCGACCGTGCGCTGTGGATGGGCAGCATCTTCGGTCTCGTCGAACGCCTGCAAGGTGCGGCGCAGTCGCAGGAAGCCGTGGCGCGCGTGCAGGACCTGCGGTTTGCGCTGGACACGCTGCTGGCCGGTGAGCTGGCCGGCCGCTTCGACCGTCAACGCATCGTCGCTGCCGGCCACAGCTACGGCGCCAACACCGCGCTGCTGGCCAGCGGTGCACGCGCGTCGCGCGACGGCGTCGTCTTCGAGCTGGCCGAGCCGCGGGTGCGCGCCGCCATCGTCATCTCGGCGCCGCCGTTCTATGGCGAAAGCGACCCCAGCCGCATTCTGGCCAGCGTGGCCGTGCCCAGCCTGCACGTGACGACCACGGAAGACGTGATCCGCATTCCCGGCTACTTCAGCGCTGCCGAAGACCGCGTCAAGGTCTTCGAGGCCACGGGCGGCGCGCGCAAGTGGCTGGCGGTGTACGAGGGCGGTTCGCACAGCATGTTCACCGACCGCCTGGGCGCTGGCGGCGCCACGCTGAACCCGCGCGTGAAGCTGGCGACACAAGGCCTGGTGCTGGCCTTCCTGCGCGGTGTCTTCGACGGCGACGACAGCGCACTGGCCGCGTGGCCGCAGCAGCACACCGAACTGCTGGCGCGCTTCACCGCGCCGCGGGCCTGATGGCTGCAACTCGCCGCTTCGTGCTGGCGGCGCCGGTGCATCACCGTGCCGTGCTTGCCGACCCCGCTGCGCGCCCGCCAGTGCCCGCCGACGCCGAAGCGCTGGCCGTGCTGATGCTTGCCGCCTACCAGGGCACTGTGGATGACGAAGGCGAGACGCTGGAGGAGGCGCGCGCAGTCGTCGCGCAGTACTTCGAGGGCGTGTTCGGCAAGCCCATGCCTGCTGTGTCTGAAGTCACCGAACGCGATGGGGTGCTCGTGGCCGCCACGCTGTTGACGCACTGGTGGCGCGGGCCGTTTGTGGCGTTCATGATCACGGCGCCCCAGGCGCAGCGCCAGGGTCTGGCACGCGCCGGCCTGACACGGGCCATCAACCGCCTGGCCGCGGGCGACGAGCCCTGGCTTCGGCTGGTGGTGACGCAGGGCAACACCCGCGCCGAAGCCTTGTACGAAAGCCTGGGCTTCGTCCCGGTGCCGGTGCCGACCTTCGAAGGTGGCAGCTCAGCCGCCTGACTTCACCACGGCATACCGCGAGAGCGTTTTCTCGCGAGCCACCGCGTGCTCCACCACCGGCATGGGGTAGTCGCTGCCGAGCTTCAAGTTGGCGGCCACCAGGTCCAGCGGACGCGCCAGCCAGGGCGCGTGGATCAGCTTGTCGGGCAGGCCCGCCAGTTGCGGCAGGTAGCGGCGGATGAAGCGACCCTGGGCGTCGAACTTCTCGCTCTGGCTCACCGGGTTGAAGATGCGGAAGTAGGGCTGGGCGTCGCAGCCCGAACTGGCTGCCCACTGCCAGCCGCCGTTGTTGGCGGCGAGGTCGAAGTCGTTCAGGTGCAGCGCAAACCAGGCTTCGCCGCGCCGCCAGTCCAGCCCCAGGTCTTTCGTCAAGAAGCTCGCGACCACCATGCGCAGGCGGTTGTGCATGTAGCCGGTCTGCGCCAGCTGGTGCATGGCCGCGTCCACCAGCGGGTAGCCGGTGCGGCCCTCGCACCAGGCGGCAAACAGTTCATCGGCGTGTTTGCCGTGTTCCCACTTGATGCGGTCGTAGTCACGCTTGAAAGCGCTCGTGACGACACGCGGGTGGTGGTGCATGACCTGGTGGTAGAAGTCGCGCCAGATCAGTTCGGACAACCAGACTTCTGCGCCCCGCGAACCGCTCGCGGTTCGCCCTTCTGCTGAAGAGCCGCCGTTGCGCCGTTCCATCGCCAGCCGTGCCAGCTGGCGCACGCTGACGGTGCCGAAGCGCAAGTGCGTGCTGAGATAGCTCGGGCCTTTGATGGCGGGAAAGTCGCGCGTCTCGTCGTAGCGGTCCATGCGTTCGAGGAAATCGGCCAGCAGTTCCTGGCCGCCGGCGGGCCCGCTGGGCAGGCGCAGTTGATGCAGATTCGTGCGCGCGAAGCCGATTTCTTCAAGCCCCGGCACACCGGGCTCGCTGTCTGGCCGCGGTGCCAACCCACCGGCGTGCTTGGCCACCGGCCAGGCGCTCAGGAAGTAGGGCTCGCATTTCTTCAGCCAGGCGTTCTTGTAGGGCGTGAAAACCGAGAACGGCCCGCCGCCCAGCGTCAGCACTTCGCTGCGTTCGAAGACGACGTGGTCCTTGCTCGTGTGCAGGGCCACGCCGGCGTCGGCCAGCCGGCCACGCACCTGCGCGTCGCGGGCCAGCGCGGCGGGCTCGTCGTCGTGGCTGGCATAGACGGCCTGCACGGCCAGGCGCGCGGCCAGCGCCGGAATCTCGTCGCGCGGCCAGCCATGCCGCACGATGAGGCCGGCGCCGTCGACACCGTGCGAAGCGGCCAGCGCGCGCAGTTCAGCGTCCACCCCGACCAGGCTGTCGCGGATGAATTCGACGCGACGGTCGGCACGCAGAGCCCCGTCCTCGCGGCTCGTCTGCCCTGGCAGGGCGTCGAGGATGTCGCGGTCGAAGACAAACACGCACCAGACTTGCCGCGCCGACTTCAGCGCGTGATGCAGCGCGGCATGGTCGTCGGTGCGCAGGTCGCGGCGCAGCCAGACGAGCGCGCGGCCGATGTGGGGGGAAGGGGGCTTGTTCACTCGGCTGTAGTGTGGCCGCGGAACAGTGGCCCCGGAATAGAATGTCTGCATGTCCGCCGGCCCCCGTATCGACCTCACGAACCAGTTCCTGATCGCCATGCCGGGCATGGTCGACGAGACCTTCGCGCGCAGTGTGGTCTACCTGTGCGAGCACAACGAGAAGGGTGCCTTGGGCCTGGTCATCAACAAGCCCATCGACATCAAGCTGAAGAACCTGTTCGAGAAGGTCGAACTGGCGCTGGACCGCCACGAACTGGGCGAGCAGCCGGTGTACTTCGGCGGCCCGGTGCAGACCGAGCGCGGCTTCGTGCTGCACGAGAAGTTGCTGGATGGCGCCAGCCCGTTCAGCAGCACGCTGTCGGTGCCCGGCGGCCTGGAGATGACCACCAGCAAGGACGTGCTGGAAGCCATGGCCGAAGGTTCGGGCCCGGCCAAGGTGCTGGTGACGCTGGGCTACAGCGGCTGGCAGGCCGGCCAGCTGGAAGACGAGATCGGCCGCAATGGCTGGTTGAACGTCAACGCGGACCCCAAGGTGATTTTCGACACCCCGGTGGAGAAGCGCTACGACACCGCGCTGGCGCTGCTGGGCATCGACCCGCGCATGCTGTCCCAGGAAGCCGGGCATGCCTGAGACTGCGGTGGCGCCTGCCCGCCGCACGCTCAGTTTTCTGGCATTTGATTTCGGCACCCGCCGCGTGGGTGTGGCCAGCGGCAACACCCTGCTCCAGCGCGCCACGCCGCTGAAGACCATCCAGGTGGACGGTGACGCGCGTTTTGCGGTCATCGCCAAACTGCTGGCCGAATGGCAGCCCGACGCGCTGGTGGTGGGCGTGCCCTTCCACCCCGACGGCGCCGAGCACGAGAACACCGTGAAGGCGCGACGTTTTGCACGCCAGTTGCAGGGCCGCTTCCGCCTGCCGGTGCACGAGGTGGACGAGCGCTACACCACCACCGAGGCGCTGGCCGACGCTGCGGGTGATCGCAGGATGGACGCCGACGCTGCGGCCGCGGCCATCATCCTGGAGCAGCACCTGCGCCAGATCCTTTCACCGACGCAAGCCGACGACGATGCTGGAACTTGACGCCGAGGCCCTGTACGGCGAACTGCGCCAGGGCGTACAGGGCCTGTGGCGCGAGGGCGCTGCGCTGGTGGGCATCTGGAGCGGCGGCGCCTGGCTGGCCGAACGGTTGCAGAAGGACCTGGGCCTGCCCGGCGGTGAACAGGGCCACGGCGTCATCAGCAGCACGCTGCACCGCGACGACTTCGGCTCGCGCGGCCTCGCCGCCGGGACCGACCCCACGCGCTTGCCGTTCGACATCGACGGCCGCCACATCCTGCTCATCGACGATGTGCTCTACACCGGCCGCACCATCCGTGCCGTGGTCAACGAACTCTTCGACTTCGGCCGTCCGGCCAGTGTGACGCTGGCGGTGCTGGTCGACCGCGGCGGGCGTGAACTGCCGGTGGGCGCGGCTTTTGCCGCAGCCCGGTTCGAATTGCCGGCGGCGCAGAGGCTGTCGCTGGCGCGCGCCGACGGCGGCAGTTTCCACTTCAGCGTGAGCCCGATGAGCCAGATGAACGAGAAGGCCTGATGCTGTTCCGCCGCAACCCCCAGCTCAACAAGCACGGCGAGCTGATCCATCTGCTGTCCATCGAGGGCCTGCCCAAGGCCGTGCTGACGCAGATTCTCGACACCGCAGGCACTTTCCTCAGCGTCAACGACCGCGACGTGAAGAAGGTGCCGCTGTTGCGCGGCAAGAGCGTGTTCAACCTGTTCTTCGAGAACAGCACCCGCACCCGCACCACCTTCGAAATTGCGGCCAAGCGGCTGTCGGCCGATGTCATCAACCTCGACATCGCGCGCAGTTCCACAGCCAAGGGCGAGAGCCTGCTCGACACCATCGCCAACCTGAGTGCGATGCATGCCGACATGTTCATCGTGCGCCACGCCGAGAGCGGCGCGCCCTACCTCATTGCCCAGCACGTTGCGCCGCATGTGCATGTGGTGAACGCCGGCGACGGGCGCCATGCCCATCCCACGCAGGGGCTGCTGGACATGTACACCATCCGCCACTTCAAGAAGGATTTCACCCAGCTCACGGTGGCCATCGTCGGCGACATCGTGCACAGCCGCGTGGCCCGTTCCGACATCCATGCGCTGACCACCTTGGGCGTGCCCGAAATCCGCGCCGTCGGGCCCAAGACGCTGGTGCCGGGCGATCTGGCTGCGATGGGCGTGCGCGTCTGCCACAGCATGGAAGAGGGCATCAAGGGTGCCGACGTCATCATCATGCTGCGCCTGCAGAACGAACGCATGAGCGGCGCCATGCTGCCCAGCGCCGGCGAGTTCTACAAGAGCTACGGCCTCACGCCCGAGAAGCTGGCGCTCGCCAAGCCGGATTGCATCGTGATGCACCCCGGGCCGATCAACCGCGGTGTCGAGATCGCATCCGAGGTGGCCGACGGCAGTCAGAGCGTCATCCTGCCGCAGGTCACCTTCGGCATTGCCGTACGCATGGCCGTGATGAGCACCATCGCGGGGAATCAGGCATGAAGATCCTCATTCGCAACGGCCGTGTGGTCGACCCCGGGAACGGCAAGGATCGGGGTCGCGACGAGGTCGCCGATGTCGCCATTGCCTCGGGCCGCATCGTCAGCATCGGCTCGCCCACCGAGTTCAGCGCCGACCGCGTGATCGACGCCACCGGCCTCGTCGTGGCACCGGGCCTCGTGGACCTGGCCGCGCGACTGCGTGAACCGGGGCAGGAACACGAAGGCATGCTGGAAACCGAGCTTGCAGCCGCCGCCGCCGGCGGTGTCACGAGCCTCGTGTGCCCGCCCGACACCGACCCCGTGCTGGACGAGCCCGGCCTCGTGGAGATGCTGAAGTTCCGCGCCCGAAAGCTCAGCCGCTGCCGCGTCTTCCCACTCGGCGCGCTGACGCGCGGCCTGCAAGGCCAGGCGCTGACCGAGATGGCCGAGTTGACCGAGGCCGGCTGTGTGGGTTTTTCGCAGGCCGAGGTGGCCGTCACCGACAGCCTGGTGATGCTGCGCGCGCTGCAGTACGCCGCCACCTTCGGCTACACGGTGTGGCTGCGGCCGCTGGACGCCTGGCTGGGCCAGGGTGTGGCCGCCAGCGGCGCCATGGCCACGCGCCTGGGCCTGAGCGGCGTGCCGGTGCTGGCCGAAACCGTGGCGCTGCACACCTTGTTCGAGCTGGTGCGCGCGACGCGGGCGCGCGTGCACCTGTGCCGCCTGAGCAGCGCCGCCGGCGTGGCGCTGCTGCGCGCGGCCAAGGCCGAGGGCTTGCCGGTGACGGGCGATGTGAACATCAACAGCCTGCACCTGACCGACGTCGACATCGGCTACTTCAACCCCGACATGCGCCTGGCGCCGCCGCTGCGCCAGGGCGCTGACCGCACCGCGCTGCGCGCCGCGCTGGCCGACGGCACGCTGGACGCGCTGGTCTCCGACCACAACCCGGTGGCCGACGACATGAAGAACCTGCCCTTCGGCGAAGCAGAGCCCGGTGCCACGGGCCTGGAGTTGCTGCTGAGCCTGGCGCTGCGCTGGGGCCAGGACAGTGGTCTGCCGCTCACCCAGACCCTGGCGCGTGTGACGCAGGGCCCAGTGGCGGTGTTGGGCGACGCCTTGGGCTCGCTGGCCAGCAGTGCCGGCCGGCTGGTGGAGGGCGGCGTGGCCGATGTGTGTGTGTTCGACCCGCTTGCCGAATGGACCGTCAGCCCTGCCGTGCTGGCGAGCCAGGGCAAGCACACGCCGTTTTCATTCACATCCACCGGCATGGCCTTGCCCGGCCGGGTGCGGGCCACGCTGGTGGCTGGCACGCTGGCGTTCGAGCGCAGCGCTGCCTGATGCAGGCGCGCGGCCAGGTGTTGACGCAGGCGCGGGGTGGCGCGCTGCTGGGCGTGTGGCGGCTGCTGCGCTCGGTGCTGCACGTGCTGCACGGCATGGCCGTGATGACGCGCTTCCCGCTGCTGGACGCAGCCGGGCGGCACGCCCGCATTCGTTGGTGGTCGACGGGCTTGTTGCGCGCGGCCGGGCTCACGGTGCATGTGGAGGGGGTGGCACCGCGGCCCGGCGGCACGCTCATCGTTTCCAATCACATCTCATGGCTGGACATCGCCACCATCCATGCCGCCGCGCCGCACGCCCGCTTCGTGAGCAAGGCCGATGTGCTGAAGTGGCCGCTGCTGGGCTGGTTGATCCGCGGCGCCGGCACGCTTTTCATCGAACGTGAACGCAAGCGCGACGCCGTGCGCGTGGTGCACGCCATGGCCGAAGCGCTGAAGGCCGGCGACACCGTGGCCGTCTTCCCCGAAGGCACGACCGGCGCCGGCCCCGAGCCGCTGCCCTTTCACGCCAACCTGCTGCAGGCAGCGGTGGCCACAGGCACGCCCGTGCAGCCGGTGGTGCTGCGCTTTTCTGACGCCAGCGGGCACTTCAGCAGCGCGGTGGAGTTTCTCGGCGAGACCACACTGCTGCAGAGCGTCTGGCGCGTGGTGACGGCACGCGGGCTGACGGCGCATGTGGCGCTGCTGCCGCCGGTAGGCAGCGAGCACGCCGACCGCCGCGCGCTGGCCGAACACCTGCGCCAGCTCATCGCCGCACGGTTGCAGCGCTGAAGGCCCGGCTCGACGGAAGGGATGCCACAGCAGCGATGCAGCCAGACTTCCCCTCTCTTGGCGGCGACGTGCGCAGGGCTTAGCGTCAGGTCATGCAATTACTCGCTTTCGACGACGAAGCAGCGCTCGGCCAGAAGCTGGCCCAGGCGCTGGCCTGGCCGCTGGCCGTGGTGCAGCGGCACCGCTTCCCCGACGGCGAGACCCGCCTGCGCCTGCCGCCCGCATTGCCACGGTGCGTGGTGCTGCTGCGCGGCCTGCAAGACCCCAACGCCAAGCTCACGGAACTGCTGCTGGCCGCCGCAGGTGCCCGTGAACTGGGCGCCGCGCACCTGACGCTGGTCAGCCCCTACCTGGCCTACATGCGCCAGGACATGGCCTTCTCGCCGGGCGAGGTGGTCAGCCAGCGCCACCTGGGCGCGCTGCTGGCCACGGTGTTCGATGCCGTGGTCACCGTCGACCCCCACCTGCACCGCGTGGCGACGCTGGACGAGGTGCTGCCCGGCCGCCGCGGCCTGGCGCTGACGGCAGCGCCGCTGCTGGGCGCCCATGTGGCGCAGCGGATGCCGCACGCCCTGCTGCTGGCGCCGGATGAGGAAGCCGGCCAATGGGTGCGCGCTGCAGCGGTGGCGCATGGCCTGAGCCACGCCGTCTGCCGCAAGCAGCGGCATGGCGACCGCGATGTCGATGTGGCGCTGCCCGACGTCAGCGTGCGCGGCCGCGCCGTGGTGCTGCTGGACGATGTGGCCAGCACGGGTCGCACGCTGGCCGCTGCAGCGCGCGGCGCGCTGGCGCAAGGCGCGGCCAGTGTCGACGTGGCGGTGACCCACGCGTTGTTCATCGGGGACGCGCTGGCGCAGGTTCACGCCGCCGGCGTTCGCCATGTCTTCAGCAGCGACTGCGTGCCGCATGCCAGCAACGCCGTCAGCGTGGTGCCGCTGGTGGCCGAAGCGCTGCACTCGCTGGTGCAGCAACGCTAGGGCTTGTTGGACACCGACGCTCCGGCGCCTTGTGCAGCCACGGCGGCGGCGGCGCGGGCGGCTGCCTCGGCGTCGCCGAGGTAGTAGCTCTTGACGGATTTCAGCTGCGCGTCGAGCTCATAGACCAGCGGTATGCCGTTCGGGATGTTCAAGCCCACGATGTCGTCGTCGGCAATGCCGTCGAGGTACTTCACCAGCGCGCGGATGCTGTTGCCGTGCGCAGAGATGACGATTCGCTGCCCAGACAAGAGTGCCGGCGCAATGCGCTCGCTCCAGAAGGGCAGCACCCGCGCCACGGTGTCCTTCAGGCATTCGGTCAGCGGAATCTGTTCGGGTCGCAGCTTCGCGTAGCGCGGGTCGTCACGTTCGCTGCGCGGGTCGTCGGGCTGCAGCGCCGGCGGCGGTGTGTTGTAGCTTCGGCGCCAGATCAGCACCTGCTCGGCACCGAACTTCTCGGCCATGTCGGCCTTGTTCAGGCCCTGCAGCGCGCCGTAGTGGCGTTCGTTCAGGCGCCAGTCGTTCTTCACGGGCAGCCAGGTGCGGTCCATGGTGTCCAGCGCATGCCACAGCGTCCACACAGCGCGCTTCAGCACCGAGGTGTAGGCCACGTCGAAGTCGTAGCCGGCATCCTTCAGCAACTGGCCGGCCTGTTGCGCCTGCAGCACGCCGGTGGCCGTCAGCGGAACATCGGTCCAGCCGGTGAAGCGGTTTTCCAGGTTCCACGTCGATTCGCCGTGGCGGATGAGAACAAGCTTGTGCATGGCGCGGATTCTATAATTCGCGGTTTGCACAGATGCGCAGCCATGCGCCAGCCACGCGGTGAAGTTCTTTCTCGACAACTGGATCCTCTTCGCCCTGGCCGCCACTTCCGGCGGCCTGCTGTTCTGGCCGCTGATCAAGGGCGGCGCTGCTGCTGGCAGCGTGGGCACGGGCGAAGCCGTGCGCCTGATCAACCGTGAAAAGGGCGTGCTCATCGACGTCGGTGAGACGGCCGAGTTCGAAGCCGGTCACGCCGCCGGCGCGCGCCACATCCCGCTGGGCCAGCTGGAAGGCCACAAGCAACTGCCGACCAACAAGACGCTGCCGCTGCTGCTGATGTGCCCGACCGGTTCCCGCGCCGGCCGCGCTGCGGCGCTGCTGCGCAAGGCCGGCTACGAGAAGGCCGTGGCGGTGGCCGGCGGCACGGCGGCATGGCGTGACGCCAGTCTGCCGGTGGAAAGGCTGGCTGCCAAGCCTGCCGACGGCAAGGCTGCCTGAGTGCAGCGCTGCAAGGCTGCGCCCATCGCGGGACAATTCAGTCTGATTCGCAGCCTTCAGGAAAACGCCGCATGACCCCCGTCACGATGTACACCACGCAGGTGTGCCCTTTCTGTGTTCGCGCCAAGGCGCTGTTGAAACAACGCGGTGTCGAGCAGATCAAAGAGATCCGCATCGACCTCGACGCCCAGCAGCGCCAGCAAATGATGGAGCTGACCGGCCGCCGCACAGTGCCGCAGATCTTCATCGGCGAGACCCACGTCGGCGGCTGCGACGAACTCATCGCGCTCGACCAGCGAGGTGGCCTGTTGCCCCTGCTGGCGGGTCAGCCCGGCTGAAGTCTCCAGCCCGTCGGCCCGCCCCGCTTTCGCGGGTCGGGCCGCGGCAAGCGCTCGGACATAATCTGCGGTTGCGGCTCGGCACCAATCGGGTACCGGGCTTTGTCACTCTTGGAATGACCTCAAATGGCCGACGAAACCCCCGTTTTCCAGATCCAGCGCATGTACCTCAAGGATCTGTCGCTGGAGCAGCCCAATTCGCCTGGAATCCTGCTCGAGCAGACCCAGCCGCAGGTCGACATCAACCTGGCCATGGCCGCGCAGCCGGTGCAGGACGGCATCGTCGAGGTCACGGTCACCGCCACCGTCACCACCAAAGTGGGTGACAAGGTGCTGTTCCTGGTGGAAGCCAAGCAGGCCGGCATCTTCGAGATCCGCAACGTGCCCGAAGAGCAGATGCAAGGGATCATCAGCATCGTCTGCCCGCAGATGATCTACCCCTACCTGCGCGCCATCGTCAGCGATGTCTGCACCCGCGCCGGCTTCCCGCCGATCCTGCTGACGGAAGTGAATTTCCAGGCCATGTTCGAGGCCCAGCAGGCGCAGGCTGCAGCGCAGAGCAACGGTGCTCCGCGCATCATCACGGGCGCCAACTAGCATCTAGCAACGGCGCGAGCGCGGTGTCGCTGTGAAGATCGCCGTGCTCGGCGCTGGCGCCTGGGGCACCGCGCTCGCCATGGCTGCCGCGCAGCGTCACGACACGGTGCTCTGGGCGCGTGACGCCGCCCAGGCACAGGCCCTGGCGGCCGAGCGACGCAATCGCCGCTACCTGGGTGAGGTGTCACTGCCACCCACATTGCGTGTCACGGCCGACCGGGCTGCGGCGCTGCTGCACGCCAAGTCTGGTCTGACGGTGATTGCCACGCCGATGGCGGCACTGCGCGAGCAACTGTCAGCCCTGGGCGACCGTCGCCCCGCGCTGTGGTTGTGCAAGGGTTTCGAGGCGGGAAGCGGCGCGCTGGGTCACGAGGTGGCCCGTGAAGTGCGGCCGCGGGCGGCGGCCGGCGTGCTGTCGGGCCCCAGCTTTGCGCTGGAAGTGGCGCGGGGCCAGCCGACGGCACTGGTGGCTTCCAGCGAAGACGCAGCCCTCGGGCAGGCAGCGGTGGCTGCATTTCACGGCGATGCCCTGCGCGTCTACACCAGCACCGACGTGATGGGCGTGGAGGTGGGCGGCGCGGTGAAGAACGTGCTGGCCATTGCCACGGGCATCGTCGACGGCCTGGCTGCGCACGCGCCGGTGCAAGACCGCACCGGCATGCCGGGCCTCAACGCCCGCGCCGCACTCATCACCCGCGGCCTGGCAGAGATGACGCGCCTGGGCGTGGCCCTGGGCGCGCGGCCCGACACTTTCATGGGGCTTTCGGGCCTGGGCGATCTGGTGCTGACCGCCACCGGAGATCTTTCGCGAAACCGCCGTGTCGGCCTGATGCTCGCTGGTGGACACAGTCTGGCTGACATCTTGCGTGAACTCGGTCACGTGGCAGAAGGCGTATACAGCGCAGCCACGGTGCGTGCGCGGGCGCAGACGGTGGGTGTAGAGATGCCCATCACCGATGCGGTGTGCGAGGTGCTGGCCGGCCACCTCAGCCCGGCCCAGGCGCTGCGCCAGCTGATGGCGCGCGACCCGCGGTCAGAAGCTTGAAGCTTGAAGCCTGATCCTTGCTGCCGGGGCGCAAGGCTTCACCCCGCGTCCTCGTAGCCACACTGTCGCCACGCGTCGAACACCGCCACCGCCACCGCGTTGCTGAGGTTCAGGCTGCGCTGGCCCGGGCGCATGGGCAAGCGCACACGCTGTGCAGGTGGAAAGCTGTCGCGCAGGTCGGGCGGCAGGCCGGCGGTCTCGCTGCCGAAGATCAACCAGTCACCCGCCAGCCAGCGCTGCACCGCCAGGCTGCTTGAACCCCGTGTGGTGAAGGCAAAACTGCGTTGCGGGTTCGGTGCCTCGGCTCGCAGCAGTGCATCCCAACTGGCGTGGCGCTTCACGGGCGCGAACTCGTGGTAGTCGAGGCCTGCACGGCGCAGCAGTTTGTCGTCCATCGAAAAGCCCAGCGGCTCCACCAGGTGCAGCGTGCAGCCGGTGTTGGCCGCCAGCCGGATGACGTTGCCGGTGTTGGGCGGTATCTCGGGCTGAACGAGGACGATGTGGAACATCGCGTTCAGGCCGCAGCCACGCTGTCTGGCGTGCGCGCCAGCACCCACAAGTCCACCGCAGCCGCGCCGGCCCGCAGCAGCACCGCCGAGGCCTCGCGCACGGTGGCGCCGGTGGTCATGACGTCGTCCACCAGCGCAACGCGCCGGCCTTGCAGCAGCGCGCGCCGTGTCGGGTCTGCCATGAAGGCGGTGCGCAAGTTGCGCTGGCGCTCGACGCGGCCCAGGCCGCTTTGCTGCAGGGTGTCGATGGGGCGCTGCAGCAACCGGGCTTCGGCTGGCAGCTGCAGGCTGCGCGCCACACGGCGCGCCAGCTCCCAGGCCTGGTCGTAGCCGCGATCGACCAGACGGCGGGGTGACAGCGGCACCGGCAGCACGAGGTCGGGCCGAGGCAGCGCCTCAGACTGCAGCGCCTGCTGCACCGCAAGCGCCAGACGTTCAGCCAGCAAGCCGGCGAGTTCGGGTCGCCCCTGAAACTTGAACGCGCCGATCAGGCCGTCCCAGGGGAAGCCGTAGTCGGCCGCGCAGACGGTGCGCGAGAAAGGCGGTGCGTCGCGCAGGCATTCGCCGCAGCGTGGGGTGGCCAGGCCCAGGCTGATGCCGCAGCAGGCGCAGCGCGGCCGGGCGGCGGCGTAGCGGGCCACGCAGTCCGCACACAGCGCCGCGCTGCCCCAGCGCCGGCAGACCTCGCACTGCCGGGGCAGAACGCGCCAGCGTGTCGAGCGTGACAGAGGCGGCTGCTCAGACATCGGCTCAATATACTGCCCGCCATGTCATCCCAAGCGTCGAGCGGCGCCGCTTCCGTCCGTCCGCTGGACGTGGCGGCCCTGGCGCGCGTGCAGCGCCGACTGCAGGCCGCGCCAGAGGCGCCCTGGCTGCATGCCGAAGTGGCACGGCGCATGGCAGCGCGCTTGCCCATCGTCAAGCTTCAGCCAACGCTCGTGGTCGACTGGGGCGCTTATCTCGGTGCCAGCGACGAGTTGTTGACCAGCACCTACCCGAAAGCCCGGCGGCTGGCGGTCGAGGCCGATGGCTCACGCCGCGATGCGACTGCAGCGATGCTGGCGCGCCCCTGGTGGTCGCCGCAGCGGTGGACCGGCATCGCCGTACAGGCCTTGACCGCGGAAGAGTTGCAGCCAGGCGTCGCGCAACTGCTGTGGTCCAACATGGGCCTCCACGGTGCCGCCGACCCTCAGGCGCTGATGCGCCAGTGGCACCGGGCGCTGGCGACGGATGGCTTCCTGATGTTTTCCACGCTCGGCCCGGGGTCGCTGACAGCGCTGCAGGCGATCTACCGCAGCGAAGGCTGGGCCGCGCCTTTTGCCCCGTTTGTCGACATGCACGACCTGGGCGACATGCTGGTGGAGGCCGGGTTTGCCGGCCCGGTGATGGACCAGGAGATGGTCACGCTGACCTGGGCCTCACCCGAGGCGCTGCTGGCCGAACTGCGCCAGCTGGGCGGCAATGTGGCTTCGAACCGTCACGGCGGGCTGCGAACCCCACGCTGGCGCCAGCGCCTGCATCAGGCGCTGGCCGCCTCAGCCGGCGCCGATGGCCGTGTGGCGCTGAGCTTCGAAGTCGTCTACGGCCACGCTTTCCGGCCACTGCCGCGGCCCAGAGTGGCCGCGGTGACCGAGCTGACGCTGGAAGACATGCGCACGATGGCGCGCGCCGGGCGACCGCGAGCGCCTGACCGCTGACCATGAGCCTGTCGGGTTGCTGCACTGCGATAGAATTTCAGGCTCATTTCCAGGGATTGAAGCCGGCGCTCCGGCTACACGAGCGCTGCATCTCTGGACCCAAGAGCCCACCTTTCACAGCAGCCGCTTTCCCTGCCTGATGTCCGCCACCTACGCCCCCGGCCCCTGGTCCGAGTCGCACGCCCACCTGCAGCGTCGGCCGTGGGTGTTCGGGCGCGAAGTCGTGATGGCCGGCATGCCTGGTGCGCCTCAGGCACTGCAGTGGCTGCAAAAGCGCAATTGCTCGCTCACGCCGCGGCAGTTGGGCTTGTTCTACTTGTCCTTGAGCGCGGTCTCATTGCTCATCGGTGTCTTCTTTTTTCTGCAGGGCGCCCCGGTGGTGCTGCTCTTCACGGGCTTGGAGCTTTTGGCCGTGGGCGTGGCGCTGGCCATTTTCGCCCGCCATGCCGGAGACCGCGAAACCTTGACCCTGGTGGGCCGCTCGCTGCAGGTCGAGCAGTGCGTGGGCCCACACGTGAAGCGCACCGAATTCCAGGCCGACTGTCTGCACGTGGAACCGGCCCGTGGCCAGGGTTCGCTGGTGCAACTCAGCGGCCGCGGCCAGCAGGTGCGTGTCGGGCGCTTTTTACGCCCTGAGTTGCGTGGCGCGTTTGCGCGCGAACTTCGCCATGCCCTGCGCCGGCTGCCGCTGCAGGCCGGCCCCGAGATCGATCTGAACCGAAGCACCTGATGATGATGAAGAAGCTTAACCACGGGCGCAGCCTGAGCCAGCGCTGCGCCCACTTGTCGCTGGGCCTCGGCGTGATGTTGACCAGCGGTCTGGCCCAGGCCGTGAACGACCTGCCCGGCGGCCCCAAAGTCAACCAGCTGAATTTGCATGAGCCAGTGACGCAGATCGGCGTGCAGCAGCACTTTTTGCACAACTTCATGCTTGTCGTCTGCATTGCCATCTTCGTGGCGGTGTTCGGCGTGATGTTCTATTCCATCCTGAAGCACCGCAAGTCGCTGGGCCACAAGCCAGCGAACTTCCACGAGAGCGTGGCGGTGGAGATTGCCTGGACCATCGTGCCCTTCATCATCGTCATCGGCATGGGGGCGCTGGCCACGCGCACCGTCGTTGCGATGAAGGACACGAGCAACGCCGACCTCACCGTGAAGGCCACGGGCTACCAGTGGAAATGGGGCTACGACTACCTCAAGGGCGAAGGGGAGGGCATTGCGTTCCTGTCGACGTTGGACGTCGCCCACCGCATCATGTCCGACACGGGCAAGCCTGCCGGCGACAACTACCTGTTGAAGGTGGACAACGCCTTGGTCGTGCCCGTCAACAAGAAAGTTCGCGTCATCACCACGGCCAACGACGTCATTCACGCATGGATGGTGCCCAGCCTGGGCGTGAAGCAGGACGCCATTCCCGGCTTCGTGCGCGACACCTGGTTCCGTGCCGAGAAGGTGGGCGACTACTACGGCCAGTGTGCAGAGCTCTGCGGCAAAGAGCACGCCTACATGCCCATCCATGTGAAGGTGGTCTCGGCCGAGGACTACGCCAAGTGGGTCGACGGCAAGAAGAAGGAGATGGCCGCGTTGGCTGACGACCCGACCAAGGAGTGGCAGCTGGCCGAGCTGGTGGCGCGTGGCGAGAAGGTGTATGCGGCCAATTGCGCGGCCTGCCACAAGGCCGACGGCAAGGGTGCGGGTGCGATCAAGGGGTTGGATGCCTCGGCCGTGGTGCTTGACGCCGAACACGACAAGCAGATTGCGATCATGCTGAATGGCGCAGCCAATGGCGCCATGCCGGCCTGGCGCACGCTGTCGGACACTGAGATCGCGGCTGTCATGACCTACACCAAGAACTCCTGGAGCAACAACACCGGCCAGCTCGTGCAGCCTGCCGCCATCGTTGCCGCCCGCAAGTGAACAAGACAAAAAGCCGCCGCCAAAAGGACAAGCCATGAGCGCAGTACTCGACCCCCAAGGCCAGGCAGGCGGCCACGCCGACGACCACCACGACCACGCGCACCCGCATGGCTGGCGGCGCTGGCTCTACGCCACCAACCACAAGGACATCGGCACGATGTACCTGCTGTTCAGCTTCGCGATGCTGATGGTGGGTGGCGTGCTGGCGCTGGGCATCCGTGCCGAGCTCTTCCAGCCCGGCCTGCAGTTCGTCAACCCCGGGCTGTTCAACCAGCTCACCACGATGCACGGGCTGATCATGGTGTTCGGCGCCATCATGCCGGCCTTCGTGGGCTTCGCGAACTGGATGATCCCGCTGCAGATCGGCGCGGCCGACATGGCCTTCGCGCGCATGAACAACCTCAGCTTCTGGCTGCTGATTCCGGCTGCGCTGATGCTGGTGGGCAGCTTCTTCATGCCGGGTGGCGCACCCGCCGCCGGGTGGACGCTGTACGCGCCGCTGACGCTTCAGATGGGCCCGTCGATGGACGCCGCGATCTTCGCGATGCACATCATGGGCGCGAGCTCGATCATGGGGTCGATCAACATCATCGTCACGGTCTTGAACATGCGCGCGCCTGGCATGACGCTGATGAAGATGCCGCTGTTCTGCTGGACGTGGCTGATCACCGCCTACTTGCTGATCGCGGTGATGCCGGTGCTGGCGGGCGCCATCACGATGACGCTGACCGACCGTCACTTCGGCACCAACTTCTTCAACCCCGCCGGCGGCGGTGACCCGATCATGTACCAGCATATCTTCTGGTTCTTCGGGCACCCCGAGGTCTACATCATGATCCTGCCGGCTTTCGGCATCATCAGCGCCATCATCCCTGCCTTCGCGCGCAAACGCCTGTTCGGCTACACCTCGATGGTGTACGCGACGGCCTCGATCGCCATCCTGTCTTTCATCGTCTGGGCCCACCACATGTACACCACCGGCATGCCGGTGACGGGCCAGTTGTTCTTCATGTACGCGACCATGCTGATCGCCGTTCCCACGGGCGTGAAGATCTTCAACTGGATTGCGACGATGTGGCGCGGCTCGATGACCTTCGAGACACCCATGTTGTGGAGCGTGGGTTTCATCTTCGTGTTCACGATGGGCGGCTTCACGGGGCTGATCCTGGCCATGGCGCCCATCGACATCCAGCTGCAGGATACCTATTACGTCGTAGCCCACTTCCACTATGTGCTGGTGGCGGGCTCGCTGTTCGGCATGTTTGCCGGCTACTACTACTGGGCGCCGAAGTGGACGGGGGTGATGTACTCCGAGTTCCGCGGCAAGGTGCACTTCTGGGGCTCGTTGATCTTCTTCAACATCACCTTCTTCCCGATGCACTTCCTGGGGCTGGCCGGCATGCCGCGCCGCTATGCCGACTACCCGATGCAGTTCGCCGACTTCAACATGCTGGCGTCCATCGGTGCCTTCGGTTTCGGATTCATGCAGGTCTATTTCTTCCTTGCCGTCGTCGTGCCGGCGATGCGCGGCAAGGGCGAGCCGGCGCCGCAGAAGCCCTGGGAAGCCGCCGAAGGCCTGGAGTGGGAAGTCCCGTCGCCAGCGCCCTGGCACACCTTCGAGACACCGCCCAAGCTGGACGCCACCGCCACACGCGTGATCGGCTGATCTTCAAAAGACCATGGCGCTCACCGAACAGCAACGCAAATCCAACCTGAGGTTGGGTTTGTTTCTCGCATCTCTGGCGGCGGTTGTCCTGATCGTCTTCGTCGCGAAGATCATCTACGCCGGCAGCTGAGGCCGTTGAAACTACTGACGAAACCATGCCTGCCGTGAACCGCCTGTTGTTCGACAACCGCCGCATGCTGGGCAAGCTGGTGGTGATGGTGGCCGTCATGTTCGGCTTCGGCTACGCGCTGGTGCCCATGTACCGCGCCATCTGCGAGGCTTTGGGCATCAATGTGCTGACGCTGGCCGAGCAGCGCGCTCAAACTGGCAGCTGGGGCAAGCACACGGTGCCGGCCAATACGCAGGTGGACACCACACGCACGGTGACGGTCGAGTTCGATGCCAACGTGCGCGGGCCTTGGGACTTCAAGCCCGCAGCGCGTTCGTTGCAAGTGCACCCCGGCGAAATGATGACGGTGATGTACGAGTTCCGCAACAAGCAGAACCGCACCATGGCCGCGCAAGCCATCCCCAGCTATGCGCCCATGCAGGCCGCCGCGCACTTCAGCAAGGTGGAGTGTTTCTGCTTCAACGAATGGACGCTGGCGCCGGGCGAAAGCCGGCAGTGGCCGGTGACCTTCGTCATCGATCCCAAGCTGCCGAAGGCCGTGGCGACCATCACCTTGTCGTACACCTTCTTCGAAGTGGGCGGCAAGGTGCCCGCGGCGCCTGCTGGAACGGTGGGCGTCAAGGCCGTGTCGCTGAAAGGCCCCGGGCTGTGAGCGACGAGCTGAAGCTGGCCGCCGCGCGCCCTGGTTCCTTCTGGCAGACGGTTCGGGCCGTGGCCTGGTCGTTTTTCGGCGTGCGCCGTTCAGCTGATCTGGCGCACGACATGCAGAAGCTCAACCCGGTGCACGTGGTCATCGCGGGTCTTGCGGGTGCGGCCCTCTTTGTCATTGCCCTGGTGCTGTTGGTGCGCTGGGTCGTCGGCAGCGGCATCGCGGGCGCCTGAGGCAGGGCACCGCGCCCGGCAAAGAATTTTCTGGTTCGAGGAGATTTACACAACATGTCAGCCACCACCACTGCAGGCAGCGCGCCGCACTACTACATACCGGCGCCTTCGCGACATCCGGTATTGATGGCGCTGGGGCTGTTCTTCGTCATCCTGGGTGCCGGCCAGTGGGTCAACGGCATCGGCTGGGGCGCATACGTTCTGCTCGCAGGCATGGCCGTGTGGCTGACGGTCATGTTCCAGTGGTTCAGCCAGGCCATTGCTGAAAGCGAAGGCGGCCTGTACAGCGACCGCATCGACGTCAGCTTCCGCTGGAGCATGAGCTGGTTCATCTTCAGCGAGGTGATGTTCTTTGCCGCGTTCTTCGGCGCGCTGTACTGGGCGCGGGTGCATTCCATCCCCAGCCTGGGCAGTCTGGAAAACCAGCTGTTGTGGCCCGACTTCAAGGCGCTTTGGCCGACAGCAGGCCCGGGCATCACGGCTTCGCCGGCAGGCACGGTGGAACCCTTCAGCACCATCGGCCCCTGGCCGCTGCCCACCATCAACACGGCGCTGCTGCTGACCTCGGGCATCACGCTGACCATCGCGCACCACGCGCTGATTGCCGGGCAGCGCAGCAAGACCATCGTGTGGATGTGGGCCACGGTCATTCTGGGCGCCGCCTTCGTAGGTGTGCAGGCCTACGAGTACGTTCACGCTTACCGCGACCTGAACCTCAAGCTCACCAGCGGCATCTTCGGCAGCACCTTCTTCCTGCTGACCGGTTTCCACGGCTTCCATGTGCTGGTGGGCATGTTGATGCTGCTGTTCATCACGCTGCGACTGATGAAGGGCCACTTCACGCCAGAGCGTCACTTCGGCTTCGAGGGTGCTGCCTGGTACTGGCATTTCGTCGACGTGGTGTGGCTGGGCCTGTATTTCGTCGTGTACTGGCTCTGACCCTCAGGCACCGAAAACAACAAACGCCGCGAGAAGCGGCGTTTGTTTTTGGCAGCACTGCTGCCTGCTTGCCTGTCGGCGCGTTGGCCTACTGCCCGGTGGGCAGGCCAGTCGGCTTCACCCAGCCCATGTACCAGCTGAGCAGCACGAACAGAAAGACCGCCACCGACAGACCGACACGGACCGCGAGCGCACGCGCCATGTGGTTGTTGCGCTTCTCGCCGTCTCGGCCGCGGCGCAGCATGAACACACCTGCGCTGGCCAGGGCGCCCAGCACTGCCACCAACATCAACACCATCACGATCTTCATGCGGCTTGATTATCCCCGCCGAGGGCACCGCGCGTGCTGAAGCTGCGCAACGCCATCGTGTTGCTCGCGGCCATCGCTGCGGCGGCATTGACGGCGCGCCTGGGCGTCTGGCAACTGGACCGCGCCGCACAGAAGACGGCGCTGCAGCAGGCGCTGACGCAACAGCGTGCGCTGCCGCCGCTGCCGCAGGCAGAGCTGGCGCGCGAAGCGGCCGAAGTGTCCGCGCAGTTGCACCGCGTCGTGCGACTGCAGGGCCGCTGGCTACCCGTGCACACCGTTTATCTGGAAAACCGCCAGATGAAAGGCCAGCCCGGCTTCTATGCCGTCACACCTCTGCAGCTGGGCGACGGCAGCGCGGTGCTGGTGCAACGCGGCTGGGTGCCGCGCGACCTGCTCGACCGCACGCGTGTGGCCGCGCCGCCGCCGCCGCAGGGCGTGGTGCAGGTGTTCGGCCGCATCGCCCCCGGACCGGCGCGGTTGTACGAGTTCGCCGACGCGGCGTCGGGGGCGATCCGGCAGAATCTCGACGTGGCGTCGTATGCCCGTGAAACCGGTCTGGCACTGCGCCCGCTGGCCGTGATGCAGGAAGACGATGCGGCTTCTGCCTCTCCCGCCTCTCCCGCATCCGACGGCCTGTTGCGTCAGTGGCCGCAACCCGCGACCGGCGTGGAAAAAAACCACGGTTATGCCTTCCAGTGGTTCGCGCTTTGCGCTCTCATCATCGGCCTCTATGTCTGGTTCCAACTCATCCGCCCCGCCCGCGGCCGGTCAGGCCGCATCTAAGTCTGCTGCCGGTCAGGCCGCATCTAACTCTGCTGCCGATCAGGCCGCGTCCAAGTCTGCGTCCGGTCAGCCCGCGTCTGAATCTGCAGCCGTGCAGGCCGCACCTGAGCCCGTGTCGCTGACGGTGCACGCGGTGGCTGGCCCCGACCTCAGCCACCCAGGCACTGCCGACCCTGCGCGTACACGCGGCGGCCGCGTCAAGATGCTTCTGGTGCTGCTGGTCTGTGCGTCGCCGGTGATCGCGTCCTATTTCACCTACTTCGTCGTCCGCCCTGAAGGCCGCACGAACTACAGCGCGCTGATCCTGCCCACGCGCAGCCTGACGGCCGAGCTGAACTTGCGCACGCTGGAAGGCGAGCCTGTGGCGCCGAAGTCGCTTCGCGGCCAGTGGTTGATGGTGGTGGTGGGCCCTGCTGCGTGTGACGCCGCCTGCGAGCAGCGCTTTTTCATGCAGCGTCAGCTGCGTGAAATGATCGGTCGCGAACGTGAGCGAGTGGACAAGGTGTGGCTGATCACCGACGACGCGCCGGTCGCTCCCGCGCTGCGCGAATCCCTCGGCGGCAAGGCGCCCGTTACCGTGTTGCGCGCCGATGGCGCTGCCGTGGCGGGCTGGCTGGAACCCGAAGCCGGCCACCAGCTGCCAGAGCATCTGTACATCGTCGACCCGATGGGCGAATGGATGATGCGCGTGCCCGCGAAGCCCGAGCCCGCTCGGGTGAAACGCGACATCGACCGCGTGCTGCGTGCCTCGGCCTTCTGGGACGAGCCCGGCCGTGGCCCCTGAGGCGGGGCTGAGCGTGGAAACCCAGGCCCTCGTCGACTTCGCGCCCGCGCTCCGCCTGGCGCTGCTGGCGCTGGTGATCGCGCTGCTGCCGCTGTCTTGGGTGTGGCTGCAGCAGCGCGGCGCCAGCACACAGCGCAGGCTGGGCGCGTTGACGGCGTTGACGCTCTTTTTGACCTTCGACCTCATCGTTTTCGGCTCCTTCACGCGGCTCAGCGACTCCGGGCTCGGTTGCCCCGACTGGCCCGGCTGCTACGGCGAAGCGACGCCCTTCGGCGCACGTGAAGAGATCAATGCCGCGCAGACGGCCCTGCCCAGCGGCCCGGTCACCTGGGGCAAGGCGTGGATCGAGATGATCCACCGCTATCTCGCGATGACCGTGGGCGTGCTCATCCTCGTGATGGCCGCTGCGGCCTGGCGCGAACGCCGCCAGCTGCCGTTTTCACCCTGGTGGCCGACGTTCACGCTGGTGTGGGTGGTGGTGCAGGGCCTGTTCGGCAAATACACGGTGACGCTGAAGCTCTACCCGGCCGTTGTCACGCTGCATCTGCTGGGCGGGCTGGCGCTGTTGGCGCTGCTGGCGGTTCAGCACGAGGCCTTCCGCCGCCGGCCGCTGGTGCTGACTGCAGGCATGCGGACGCTGGCCATTGCCGCTGCGTTGGCGCTGGGTGTTCAGATCGCGCTGGGTGGCTGGGTCAGCACCAATTACGCGGTGCTGGCCTGCACGGGCTTTCCGCAGTGCAACGGCCAGTGGTGGCCGGCGATGGACGCGGCGCAAGGCTTCACGCTGTTGCGCGAGCTTGGGCACGGCCGGGATGGTGGCGCACTGCCGTTCGAAGCCATGGTGGCCATCCACATGGCGCACCGGCTGTTCGCGGTGGTGGTGACGGTGTTGCTGGGCGTGCTGGCCTGGCGCCTGTGGCAGGCCGGACGAGATGCTGGCGACACCGTGCCGCGGCGTTTCGGACTGGGTCTGGGCGCGCTGCTTTTGGCGCAATTGATCAGCGGCTTGTCGAATGTCGTGCTGGGCTGGCCGCTCGTGGCGGCACTCGGGCATTCGGCGGGCGCGGCGGGTCTGGTGCTGGTTTTGGCGCTGCTGTTGGCGCGCAGCGCCCCGCGTCAGTCGGTTTCCGCACACAGCCCTGTGGCGGTGGCCACCTAAAATGCGCGGTTGGCCATGACACAAGCCCTCACCGCTTCTCCGCGCCCCGTCAGTTCCCGCTGGGCCCAGTTCTACGCGCTGACGAAGCCGCGTGTGGTGCAGCTCATCGTCTTCTGCGCGCTCATAGGTGTGCTTCTGGCCCAGCCGGGTCTGCCCGACTGGCGCCTGGCGGTCGCTGCCACGCTGGGCATCTGGCTCGTGGCCGGCGCGGCCGCAGCCTTCAACTGCATGGTCGAGCAAGAGATCGACCGCCGCATGCAGCGCACCGCGTGGCGTCCCACGGCCAAGGGTGAACTTTCCACGCCGGCCGCGTTGGCCTTCTCTGCGGTGCTGTGCGCGGCTGGCAGCGCGGTGCTCTATTTCTGGGTCAACCCGTTGACGATGTGGCTGACCTTCGCCACCTTCGTGGGCTATGCCGTCGTCTACACGGTGATATTGAAGCCGCTGACGCCGCAGAACATCGTCATCGGCGGCGCCAGCGGTGCCATGCCGCCGGTGCTGGGCTGGGCAGCGATGACGGGCGAGGTGGGCCCGGAGTCGCTGATGTTGTGCCTGATCATCTTCCTGTGGACGCCGCCGCACTTCTGGGCCTTGGCGCTCTACCGCGTCGAGGACTACCGCAAGGCCGGTCTTCCGATGCTGCCCATCACGCACGGCTCGCAGTTCACGCGCTTGCAGGTGCTGCTGTACACCTTCGTGCTCTTCGCCGCCACGCTGCTGCCCTTCATCTACGGCATGAGCGGGTGGATCTACCTCGCGGCCGCAGTCGTGCTGGGTGCAATGTTCACCGGCTATGCCTGGCAGTTGTGGCGCAACTACAGCGACTCCCTGGCACGCAAGACCTTTCGTTTTTCGATCTGGCATCTGTCGCTGCTATTCGCAGCGTTGCTGGTCGACCACTATGTGAGCCCATGGCTATCTCGCGTCGCCGCCTAGTTTCCGCAGGTCTCTTGCTGCCGCTGGTGTCTTGGCAGGCGGGCTGCGACAGCGCCGGCGTGCCGGGCTCCTTCAAGGCCGTCGACATCACCGGCGCCACCTATGCCCAAGACCTCGACCTGCCCGACACCGAAGGCAAGCGCCGCCACATCGACGAATTCAAGGGCAAGCTGACGGTCGTGTTCTTCGGCTTCACGCAGTGCCCAGACGTCTGCCCCGCGACGATGCTGGAACTGGCGCAGGTGAAGCAGGCGCTGGGTGCCGATGGCGCGAAGGTGCAGGGCATCTTCATCAGCCTCGACCCCGAACGCGACACCCCGGCCGTGCTGAAGGCCTACGTCGCCAATTTCAGCCCCGATTTCATCGCGCTGCGCGGCACGCTGGAAGAAACCAAGGACGCCGCCAAGCGCTTCAAGGTCTTCTACGCGAAGGTGCCCGGCAAAGCCGAGGGCAGCTATTCGCTGGACCACACGGCCGGCAGCTTCGTCTTCGACACGCAGGGCAAGGTACGGCTGTTCACGCGCTACGGCTCGGGCGCCGAGGCGTTGAAGCACGATCTGCAGTTGCTGCTGAAGCAAGGTTGAGAGCCAGCCCCACCCCAGTTCACGGGTTCACTTCTTTACGGTTTCACGCCGGTGGCGAACCCGAATGAAAGCACCAGTGCCACGGCTCGTAGCCGTAGCCTGACGTGTTGCCACGCGGGTACGAAAGTCTGAAGCCGTGCGCTCCGGCATGCCGCTGCAGCCAGTCGAAGGCTGCCGTGGTTTCGAACTCTTCTTCCAGCGCGGGCTGCCCCGCCACGCCGATATCGATGGCGCGGCCGCTGTGGTGTTCGCTGTAGCCGGGCGGAGCCACCCATCTGAGCGTTTCTTCGATGCTTTGGCCCGCGGCCAGCTTATCGCGAAGGATTTCTGTCTGGCGGCCCACGCTGCGAAACGCCGACACGAGATGCATCGACACGTCGGCTTTGGCCGCAGCCTGCTTCATGGCCCACCAGGCGGCGGCGGCTTGCGGTTCCAGCAGGTGCTCGCGGCCGTCGTCGCCGGTCTCGGCCAGCGTCAACGCGCTGGCTTCCGGGCAATCCTGCAAGCCGCGCGAGCGCAGCATCTGCGGCGTGACGCCCAGCACCAAGAGCGATTGCGCCAGCGCCGGGGTCGGCATGTCAGCGGTGCTGCCGTGCTGCCGACAAGCCGTCCCGGAGCAAGCCTGGAAACGATCAGGCCGGCGCCAATGCCTTGCGCATCTTCTTCATTGCCGCCACTTCGATCTGGCGAATGCGCTCGGCGCTGACGCCGTATTCGGCGGCCAGTTCGTGCAGTGTCATGCCGCCCGAGCTGTCGTCGTTCACCTTCAGCCAGCGTTCCTCGACGATCCGGCGGCTGCGCTCGTCCAGTGCACCCAGGGCGTGGCTGATGCCATCACCGGCAAGCCAGTCACGGCCGCGCGCTTCGATGACACGCGTCGGCTCCTGGCTGTCGTCGGCCAGGTAGGCAATCGGCGCATAGCTTTCTTCGCCGTCGTCGTTCTGGGGCTCAAGCGCCACATCGCCGCCCGACAGGCGCATCTCCATCTCGACCACTTCGTCGGGCTTGACGTTCAGCCGCAGCGCCATGTGGGCCACTTCGGCCGGCGTCATCGTGTTGCGGTGGGTGTTGCCTTCGGTTGCGTCGCTCTTCATGCCCTGCTTCATCGAGCGCAGGTTGAAAAACAGCTTGCGCTGCGCCTTGGTGGTAGCCACCTTCACCATGCGCCAGTTTTTCAGGATGTATTCATGGATCTCGGCCTTGATCCAGTGCATGGCGTAGCTGACCAGGCGCACGCCCTGTTCGGGGTCGAAGCGCTTTACGGCCTTCATCAAGCCGACGTTGCCTTCCTGGATCAGATCGCCCTGCGGCAACCCATAGCCCAGATACTGGCGCGAGATGCTCACCACCAGCCGCAGATGGCTCAGCACCAGCCGCCCGGCGGCCTGAACTTCACCTTTGTCGCGCAGGGCGCGGGCGAATTCGATCTCTTCCTGGGGCGACAACATCGGCAGCCGGTTCACGGCCGAGACATAGGCTTCCAGGTTGCCGAGCGAAGGCACCATGGACCAAGGGTCGCGAAGACTGACAGCGGTGGCGGCGGAGGTATTCATGTGGGTTGTGATTCCCTCCCGGGCTACGGGTTCCGCAAATATTAGCACTCGCTGTGCGAGAGTGCTGAAACCTGCGCCGGGTCTCGTGCGTCAGCGCCGGTGCAGGCTGGTGCAGGGTTCAGCCCTCGCGGGCCGACAAAACGCAAGCCCCCAACTCAGCCAGTCAACGGAGCCTTTCTCGTGCTGGACACGAAAGGCGCACGACGGGTATGTTCCTGGGTCTGAGGTCTGCTTCACACCGCCGCCGACAGGAGCGAGGCAGTCGCGCTGAGCCGATCTCGATCTTGACGGGGCCCATCGATATGCAAAGACGCCATTTCCTCGTCTCCGGCGGTAGCCTGGTGGCCCTGACCGGCTGCGCCGGGCTGCAAATGAAGCCGGGAATGGGCAACACGCCGCCCTCCGCTCTGGCCGCCGACGCCGCCGTCGCCCGGGCCTTGCTGCCCGTGCAGACCCCGCGCGCCGAACTGCTTCAGCCCTGGATCGGGCCCTATGCGGGCGTGCCGCCGTGGGACAGGGTCACGGCCGAGAAGCTGAAGGCTGCCATCCTGGAAGGTATCGAACTGCAGCGGGCCGAGATCGCGGCGATCGCCGACAACCCCGAACCTGCGACCTTCGCCAACACCCTGGTGGCGTTGCAGATGGCGGGCGAACCCCTGGGCCGGTGCATGACGCTGTTCTGGGTCATGACCGGCAGTATCGGCACGCCGGACTATCAGGCGGTCGAGCGCGAGGTCACACCCCTCCTCACCCAGGCGGACAACGAGATCACCTTCAACGAGAAGCTGTTCCAGCGCATCCGGGCCGTGGCAGACGGCTCTGCCGCGGCGGGCCTGACAGCCGAGCAGACCCGCCTGGCCGAGCGGTCGCGCGACGGCTTCATCCGCAACGGTGCGGCGCTCAACGCCGCCGCCAAGGCCGAGATGGGCCGCATCAACACGGGCCTGTCGACCGCCTACACCGCGTTCGGCCAGAAGCTGCTCGCAGACGAAAACGCCTGGAGCCTTGTCGTCCTGGAGTCTGGCTTGGCAGGCCTGCCCGCTTCTGACAAGTCCGTGGCCGCCACGGCCGCGCGCGCGCGCAATCTCCAAGGCTGGGCGATCGTCAACACCCGCTCCGCGGTCGACCCCTTCCTGACCCTGGCCGACAACCGGGCGCTGCGCGAACAGGTCTGGCGCAAGTTCGTCGGTCGCGGCAGCAACAGCGACGGAAACGACACCAGGGCCACCGTCGCCCAGATCGTTGCTCTGCGGCACCAGCGGGCGCGGCTGCTCGGCTATCGCCACCACGCCGCCTGGCGCCTGCAGGACACGATGGCCAAGACGCCCGACGCGGCGATGGATCTGATGATGCGGGTCTGGCGCCCGGCCGTCGCCCGTGTTGCGGAAGAGGTCGCCGAAATGCGCGCCCTGGCCGGCCACGAAATCGCGCCCTGGGACTACCTCTACTACGCAGAGAAGGTCCGCAAGGCGAAGTACGACCTCGATGAGAACGAGCTCAAGCCCTACTTCGAGCTGAACGCCGTCAAGCAGGGCGCCTTCTACATGGCTGGGCGCCTGTACGGATTCGAGTTCGTGCCCCTGGCAGCAGGCTCGGTGCCGACCTTCCACCCCGACGTGGAGGTGTTCGAGGTCAGGAACAAGGCCGACGGCAGCCACGTGGGGCTGTTCTATTCCGACGACTTCAACCGCACCGGCAAAGGCTCAGGCGCGTGGGCCGGCAGCTATCGCAGCTATTCCAGCTACGACGGCGCCAAAAACGTGCTGTCGTCGAACAACAACAACTTCAACAAGGCCGTGGGCGGCGCGCCGTTGCTGATTTCGCTGGACGACGCCGAGACGCTGTTCCACGAGTTCGGCCACGCCCTGGACTCTCTTTCGTCCAGGGTGACCTATCCGGCCCTGGCCTATACGCCGCGCGACTACGTCGAGTATCCAGCGCAGGTGCACGAGCACTGGGTATTGAGCCGGCCGATCCTGGACGGATTCATGAAGCACGCGGAAACGGGCCAGCCGATGCCGCAGTCGCTGGTCAACAAGATCGAGGCTGCAGCCACCTTCAACCAGGGCTATGCGACAGTGAGTTATCTGTCGTCCGCCCTGGTCGACATGGACCTGCACACTCAGGCGACACCCCCCACCGACATGGATGCCTTCGAGCGCGAAAGCCTGGCGCGCTACGGCATGCCCGCGGAGATCGTGATGCGCCACCGCTTGCCGCATTTCCGTCATCTGTTCAGCTCCGATGGCTATTCGGCCGGCTACTACTCCTACCTGTGGTCCGAAGTCATGGACGCCGACACCTGGGCCTACTTCGAACAGTCGGGCGACGTCTTCAATCCCGAGATTGGCCGTCGCTTCAAGGAAATCATCCTCGCCGAGGGCAACACGACCGACCGCGCCGAGGCCTACCGCCGCTTTCGCGGCCGCGACCCGGATGTGGCGGCGCTTCTGAAGATCCGGGGCTTCCCGGTGCCATAGCGGAGTCAAGGTACCTGGCGGGGCCCTGCAGGCCACGACCGGGCGGCTGACAATGCGGGCATGAGTGCTTCTTCCGCATCCCCCGCCGGTCCGCGCCGGCTCATCGTTGCCATCTCCGGCGCTTCGGGCGCCATCTACGGCGTGCGTGCATTGCAACTGCTGCGCGAGATGGGTGGAATCGAGACCCACCTGATACTCACGCCTTCAGGAGCCCGCACGCTGGTGGAAGAAACCGACTTCAGCGCAGCCGATGTGCGTGCCCTGGCTGACGTGGTGCACAGCGCGCGCGACATCGGCGCCACGGTGTCGTCGGGCTCGTTTCGAACGCTGGGCATGCTTGTCGCGCCATGTTCGATCAAGACGCTGAGCGGCATCGCACATTGCTACAACGACGAGCTCGTTGTTCGCGCCGCCGATGTGTGCCTGAAAGAGCGGCGGCGCGTGGTGTTGCTGTTGCGTGAAACGCCGCTGCATGCCGGCCACATCACGCTGATGGACCAGGCCACGCGCAACGGCGCGATCATCATGCCGCCCGTTCCGGCGTTCTACCAGCGTCCGGCGACGGTGCAGGACATCGTGGACCAGACTGTGGCGCGTGCGCTCGACCTGTTCGATCTCGACAGCCCGGTGGTGAAGCGCTGGGACGGCGGTTTGCGCGGCCGGGCGCGGCCCGATGCCGACGATGGCGAAGAAGCCTGACACCCGTTGCATGAACAAGCCGCTGCACCAGCTGAGCGCCGCCGCGCTTGTCCATGCCATGGCCACAGGTGAACTGAAGGCCGAGACCCTGGCCATGGCGCTGCTGGAGCGGTGTCACGCGCTGGAGCCGCGTCTGCAGGCCTGGGCCACGCTGGACGCGGCCGCTGCACGCCGTCAAGCACGTGCGCTGGACGAGGCCTTGGCAGCGGGTGCTGCGCCTGGCGCCCTGCACGGCCTGCCGCTGGGCGTGAAGGACAACATCGACACCGCCGGCATGGGCACGGCCTACGGTTCGGCCATCTACGCCGGGCATGTGCCGAAAGCCGACGCTGCAGTGGTGGCGCTGGCGCTCGGCACGCTGACGGCGGGGGAGGTCAACCCCCCTGCCGCCGGCTGCGCCATCGTCGGCAACAGCCCGACGCCGCGCAAGCTGCAACGGGCACAGCCGCAGAGCGG
>JBBSCV010000003.1:0-30730 GCA_038249925.1 Burkholderiales bacterium | reverse complement strand
GGCGAAGAATTCGCGGTCTTGCAGTTCGATGCCGTTCATCGAGACGGCCACATTCGACACGTCGATCTTTTCTTCCTTGCCGTTGAAGAGGTCGTCGTAACGCGCGAGGTAGGTGCCGGTGTCGCCGATGTAGCGGAAGAAAGTGCCCAGCGGGCCGTCGTTGTTGAAGCTGAGGCTCAGCGTGCAGATGGCGCCGCTTTCCGCCTGCAATTGAATGCTCATGTCCATCGCAATGCCCAGCGTCGGATGGATGGGCCCCTGAATGGCGTTGGCCTTCACGACGGGGCTTTGCGCCTGGTACGCGAACAGGTCCACCGTGTGCGCGGCGTGGTGCCACAGCAGGTGGTCGGTCGAGCTGCGCGGCTGGCCCAGCGCGTTCATGTTGCTGCGGCGAAAGAAGTAGGTTTGCACGTCCATCTGCTGGATGTGGAACCCATCGCTCACGATGCGCTGGCGCACCCACTGGTGGCTGGGGTTGAAGCGCCGGGTGTGGCCGCACATCGCCACGAGGCCGCTGCCTTTCGCGCGCTGCACCACGGCCTGGCCGTCTCTCAGCACATCGCACAGCGGTATCTCCACCTGCACGTGCTTGCCGGCTTCCAGGCAGGCCAAGGTTTGCGATGCATGCAGCTGCGTGGGCGTGACGAGGATCACCGCGTCCACCTCGCAGATGGCCAGGCTGTCTTCGAGCTTGGTGGTGACGTGCGCAATGCCGTAGCGGCCGGCCACTTCCTGCGTCTTTGCGAGGTCGCGGCTGATGAGCGAGACCACCTCGACATCGGCAATGAGCTTCATTGCGTCGAGGTGCTTGATGCCGAAGGCGCCGGCACCGGCGAGGGCGACCTTGATCGTCATGTGTTCTCCAGGATGAGATGACCCACCGCCGTGTTGCTGGCAGGCACGTGATAGAAGCGATGGCGCACGGTGGGTGCCCGTTCGCTCATCGCGCCACGCGAGACATCCGACATCGCACCCCGCGCAATCAACCACATCACCAGTTCGATCCCCTCGCTGCCGGCTTCACGCACATAGTCGATGTGCGGCACCTGCGCCAGAGCTTCGGGCTCACTGATCAGGTGGTCGAGAAAGCGCTGGTCCCACTCGGCGTTGATGAGCCCGGCGCGCGGGCCTTGCAACTGGTGGCTCATGCCGCCCGTGCCCCAGATCTGCACCTTCAGGTCACGGTCGAAACTGGCCACGGCCTTGGCGATGGCGCGGCCCAGGTTGAAGCAGCGCCGGCCGCTGGGCACGGGGTAGTGCACCACGTTCACGGCGAAAGGGATCACCGGGCAGGGCCATTCGGCCGGCTGGCCGCACATCAACGAAAGCGGCACCGTCAAGCCATGGTCCACGTCCATCTTGTTGACGATGGTGAGGTCGAAGTCGTCCTGGATCACGCTCTGCGCGATGTGCGCTGCCAGTTCCGGATGGCCCATCACCCGGGGCACCGGGCGCGGGCCCCAGCCTTCGTCGGCAGGCTGGTACGCGGCCGCAGTGCCGATGGCGAAGGTGGGAATCATGTCCAGGCTGAAGGCCGTGGCGTGGTCGTTGAAGACGAGGAAGATGACGTCGGGCGTGTTCTCCTTCAGCCACTGCTTGCTGAATTCATAGCCGGCGAACACGGGTTGCCAATACGGCTCATGCGTCTTGCCCAGGTCGAGTGCGGCGCCGATGGCGGGCACGTGGCTGGTGTAGACCGATGCGGTGATTCTCGCCATCTCAGAACCCAGGCCTCGTTGCACTGCCTTGCGGCTGCCGGTGCACTTGCGCAGTGCCGTCTTCTCCGATGGCCCGGTTGCCTTCCACGCTGCGGCCGCCGCTGATCATCATGTGGCGGTACTCATCCTCGGTCATGCCCGTCATGCTGCCAGCCATCTGCTGAAAGCTCTTGCCATGCGTGGCGCCCAGCTTCGCAAGGAAATAGATGTTGCCGCCCTCGGCAATGCAGCGGTTCAGGTCGCGGGCCAGCACGGCCTGCTTCTGCGCTTCGGTCATCGGCCACTCGTCGAGACACTTGCTCTGATCAGCGAGAAAGCGCTGACGGTTCTCGGCCTTCATCAGGCTCATGCAGAACTGGTTGAGGTGATACCCCTTTCGGCTTTGTTCGGCGTCGAAGAGGGTGGTGCCGGGCACGTCGAGATAGGGTTTGTCGAGACTCATCGCTGTTCCTCGGGCCAGTAGATGCGCATGGGGTTTTGCACCAGCAGTTGGTGTTGCAGTTCCGCCGTCACGGCGATGTGCGGGATGAAGTCGACCAGCAGGCCGTCGTCCGGCATGTGGTCCTTCAGGTTGGGGTGGGGCCAGTCGGTGCCCCACAGCACACGGTCAGGGAAGTTCTCGACGATGCGGCGCGCAAACGGCACCACGTCGCGGTAGGCGGCCTGTTCGCCATTCAGCGCCTTGGGGCCGGTGATCGACAGCCGTTCGGGGCAGCTCACCTTGCTCCACACGTTCTCGTGTTCATGCATGAACTGCTGGAACAGCGCGAACTGCGGGCCGTCCACGGGCAGGCTCATGTTGGGGCGGCCCATGTGGTCCACCACCACTGTCGTGGGCAGTTCGGTGAAGAAGCTCCACAGCTCGGGCAGGTCCGCGGCCTCGAAGTAGATGACGACATGCCAGCCCAGCGCCTGGATGCGCCGGGCGATTTCCAACAACTCGTCTTTCGGCGTGAAGTCGACCAGGCGCTTGACGAAGTTGAAGCGCACGCCGCGCACGCCAGCGCTGTGCAGGTCTTCGAGTTCACGGTCGCTGACGCTGCGTTTCACGGTGGCCACGCCGCGCGTCCTGCCGCCGCTGCTGCGGCAGGCGTCGGCCATGGCGCGGTTGTCGGCACCATGGCAGGTGGCCTGCACGATGACGTTGCGCGCGAAACCCAGCTCGTCGCGCAGCGCGAACAGCTGCGCCTTCCTAGCGTCGCAGGGCGTGTACTTGGGTTCCGGCGCGTAGGGAAACTCGTGCCCGGGGCCAAAGACGTGGCAATGCGCGTCCACGCTGCCAGCCGGCAGCCGGAACTTCGGCTGGCTGGGGCGGGGGTACCAGTCCAGCCAGCCCGGGGTCTTCTCGAACACGGCGGTGGTCATCGTTTCAGTCGGTCTCAGTCCAAATCTTCAAAGGGCAAACCGGCGTACTGCTCGGCCAGCGCGGCCTGTGCGAAACGCGAGCTCTTCAGGTAGTCCAGCTCGTACTCCTGCGCCTTCTGGTCGAACTCGCTGAAGTGCGGAAAGCGGTGCAGCAGCATCGTCAGGTACCAGCTCGTGCGCACACTGCTCCACACGCGGCGCAGCGCGGTGGCGCTGTAGGAGTGCAGCAGCGTGTCGTCGCGCTTGGCGTACCAGCGGCCGAGCGCGCGCGCGAGGTAGTAGACATCGCTCACCGCCAGGTTCAGGCCCTTGGCGCCTGTCGGCGGCACGATGTGGGCCGCGTCGCCACACAGAAAAATCGCGCCGTAACGCATCGGCTCGCTGACAAAGCTGCGCAGTGGCGCGATGCTCTTCTCGATGGTCGGCCCTTCGTTGATCAACGCGGCCACCTCTTCAGGAAAACGCGCCTTCAACTCGGGCCAGAAACGCTCGTCGGGCCAGGCTTGCACGTCGTCGTCCACGGGCACCTGGATGTAGAAGCGCGAGAGCTGGCTGGTGCGGTAGCTGCCGAGCGCAAAACCACGCGGGTGGTTGACGTAGGTGATGTCGGGCATGGGCTTCACACGCGCCATCACACCCAGCCAGCCGAAGGGGTAGACCTTCTCGTATTCCTTGCGCACGCTGGCTGGAATGCTGCGGCGCGAGACGCCATGAAAGCCATCGCAGCCGGCGATGAAGTCGCAGGCGACGCGGTGCTGCTCACCACCGCGCTTGAACGTCACCGAGGGCTGCGCACCCGCGCTGCCGTCGAAGCCGTGCAACCCGACGTCCTGCACTTCGGTCAGCACCGGCTGGGCACGCGTGTCTCTCGCGGCATAGAGGTCTTCCTGAATCGCCGTCTGGCCGTAAACCATGAAGCGCCGACCCAGCGTGCTCGCGGTGTCCACCAGAAAGCTTTCGCGGCCGGCCCAGGCGATGCGCATGCCGTCGTGCGGGTGGCCTTCACGGTCCATGCGCTCTGACAGGCCGTTGGCGCGCAGCACGTCCACCGTGGTGCTTTCCAGCACGCCGGCGCGAATGCGCGAAAGCACGTGTTCGCGCGTCTGGCGCTCCAGCACGAGGCTCTCGATACCTTCGCGGTGCAGGATTTCCGACAGCAGCAGGCCTGCGGGCCCGCTGCCGATGATCACGACCTGGGTCTTCAAGGAGCGTCCTTGCGGGTCGCAGCCCAGATGCGCGACCGTGGCAACTTCAGTCGATGTACTTCAAGCCGGCCTGAGCGAGGGCCTCGCGCATCTTGTACAGGTCCAGGCCCAGCACGCCGGCCGCGAGCTTGGCGCGCTTTTCGCCTTCTAGCGCCTCGCGCGCGCTGGCCGCGGCCAGCGCCTTCTCGGCCATCAGGCGCGGCACGCACACCACGCCGTCGTCGTCGGCCACGACCACGTCGCCCGGCTGCACCAGGGCACCGGCACACACCACGGGGATGTTCACGCTGCCCAGAGTCGCCTTGATGGTGCCCTTGGCACTGATGGCCTTGGTCCAAACCGGAAAGCGCATCTGCTCGAGCGTCTTGACGTCGCGCACGCCCGCATCGATGACGAGCGCCCGCGCGCCGCGCGCCTGGAACGACGTGGCCATCAAGTCGCCGAAATAGCCGTCGGTGCACGGCGCGGTGACGGCGGCGATGACGATGTCGCCGGGCTGTATCTGCTCGGCCACGACATGCATCATCCAGTTGTCGCCAGGTTGCAGCAGCACCGTGACCGCGGTGCCACTGACCTGCGCGCCGGCATACACGGGCCGCATGCCGGTGTGCATCAGGCCGACGCGGCCCAGGGCCTCGTGCACGGTGGCGCTGCCGAAGCTCGCCAGCTGATCGGCCACATGCGCCGGTGTGCGGGTGATGTTGCGATAGACGACGCCGAGTTCATACATGGTCTAGAGCCCCTTCGATTTGAGTGCGGCGTCCAGCCGCGGGTAGACGCGCCGCGCGTTGGTCTCGAAGATCATTGTTCTTTGCGCCGCGGTCAACTGCGTGCTGGCCTCGATGTAGCGTTTGGTGTCGTCATAGTGGTGGCCGGTTTCGGGGTCGATGCCGCGCACCGCGCCGATCATCTCGCTGGCGAAGAGGATGTTCTCCACCGGGATCACTTTCGTCAGCAGGTCGATGCCCGGCTGGTGGTAGACGCAGGTGACGAAGAACACGTTGTTCAGCAGGTGGTCCTTCAACAGCGGCTTCTTCATCTCTTGCGCCAGCCCGCGGTAGCGCCCCCAGTGGTAGGGCGCCGCACCGCCGCCGTGCGGGATGACGAACTTCAGCGTCGGAAAGTCCTTGAACAAGTCGCCCTGCAGCAGTTGCATGAAGGCCGTGGTGTCGGCGTTGATGTAGTGCGCGCCGGTGGTGTGAAAGCAAGCGTTGCAGCTGGTGCTGACGTGCACCATGGCAGGGATGTCGTACTGCACCATCTTCTCGTAGACGGGGTACCAGTGGCGGTGCGTCAGTGGCGGGCTGGTCCAGTGGCCGCCGGAGGGATCGGGGTTCAGGTTGATGGCGACGTTGCCGTACTGCTCGACGCACTTCACCAGTTCGGGAATGCAGCTGGCCGAGTCGACACCCGGGCTCTGCGGCAGCATGGCCGCCGGGATGAAGTGCGCGGGGAAAAGCTGGCTGACGCGGAAGCAGAGTTCGTTGCAGAGGGCGGCCCAGGTGCTGCTGACCTGGAAGTTGCCGATGTGGTGGGCCATGAAACTGGCGCGCGGGCTGAAGATGGTGAGGTCGCTGCCGCGTTCACGCATCTTGGCGAGCTGGTTCTGCTCGATGCTTTCGCGCAGCTCGTCGTCGCTGATCTTCAGGTCGGCCGCCTTGGGGCTGAGTGCGCGGTCCTCGATGCCGGCAATCTGCACGTTGCGCCAGTCCTCCAGCGCCTTGGGCGCGGTGGTGTAGTGGCCGTGGATGTCGATGATCAAGCGTGGCTCCTGCGGGCGCTGTCTTTACGCAGTATCGGCCTGAGGCGTCAAGCAGGCATCAAGCCGGCGCCATGCCGTGGCGCCGCTTCACTGCGGCGGCGGCGGGCGTGTTCATGCAGGCCAGCAGCGCCTGCACTTGCGCGGCGTGCGCGGCATGCGCCGTGTGCAGGCCGGGCGCGGCCGAGAAGGTGGTGATGCAGGCAGCGCCTTCGGGCAAGGTGCCCACGACGGTGATGCCGGGCAGCGGCAGCAACTCGCTCAGCTGCTGGAAACCGAGTTCGACCTCACCGCGCGCCACCAGCGTGCCGACGGGCACGCCAGGCGCGGCCTGCACCAGCCGCGGCTTCAAGACATCGGCAATGCCCCAGGCTTCGAACAACTGCAGCAGGAAAGTGCCGCTCGGGCCGGTGGAAACACCCAGGCTCTTTGCTGCCAGCAAGGCAGTGCACAGCGCCGCGGCGTTCGTGATGTCCGGCACCGGTGCGCCGGCCTGCACCGCCACGGCCACGGGCGAGCGCACCAGGTCCACCCGGCTGCCGGCGCGCAGATGGCCTGCGGCGATGAGTCTGTCGATGGCGTCGCTGGCCAGCACCACCACGTCGAAGGTCTCGCCTGCGGCCACGCGCCGGGCGGCATCCAAACCGCCCACGGCCGTGATGCTGGCCTGCACCCCCGTCTCTCGCGCGCAGTCTTGCGCAAGCTCCGCGAGCAGGGCGCGCGTGGCCATCGAAGAGATGACGGTCAGGGAGACGATGTTCGATGAGCTGCCCATGGTGGGTCGATTCTTGACCAGCGCCTGCCATGCCAGCACGGCCCGATGCAAAGTATTCCCGGCACGCGGGCCACTTCAGCAGTAGATTGGCACCATGTTCGACAAGAGCCTTGCGGTGATCGGTTTGGTGGCCTGCCTGCTGGTGTGGGCCGGCATGGCGCTGGGGCCTGCGCGCCGCCAGCGCTGGCAGGCGCGTGCGCGCTTGTGGGCGCTGCAGTGGCAGCAGCGCCTGCGCCGGCCGGGCCAGGCGCGCGATGCGCGGCGTGAGGCCGCCGAAGCCATCGAGCGGGCCCGCCGTACGCCGAAGACAGAGCGCGACGGCAATGTCTACCGGCCCGACCGCTTTCACCAGGGCCGCGACGGCAGCGACAAGCTGCACTGAGAGCCCGGTCCACTGTAGGTGCCCGCCCACAGTTGAAGGCGCAGTCGGCCTATCGCGCGAGCTGCCGCACCCCGGCACACTGCCACACACGGCGAGCGTTCTCGCCATCGTTGGGCGCCAAACGCGCCGAAAGGCAGACACATGAACAAGACTCCTACCTCGAAGGCCGTCGGCGCGGTGCCGGCAATCGCCATTGCCGTGGCCGCGTTGCTGGCGAGTGGCTGCTCGAACATGAGCGAGCGCGAGCGCGGCACCGCAGGCGGTGCCGGCGTCGGTGCGGTGGCGGGTGCCGTGATCGGCTCGGCCACCGGTGGCAAGGCCGGCACGGGCGCTGTGGTTGGTGGCGCGCTGGGTGCGGTACTCGGCAACGTCTGGTCCAAGCGCCAGGAAGACAGGCGCGTGGCGCTGGAGAAGGCCACCCAGGGCACCGGCGTGGAGGTCTCGCGCACGGCGGACAACCAGCTGAAGCTGAACATTCCCGCCGATGTGTCGTTCGACTTCAACAGCGCAGCCGTCCTGCCGGCCATGCGCAGCGTGCTCGACCCCTTTGCCAGCGAACTTCGCGGCGACCCGAATGCGCGCGTGGCGGTCGTCGGCCACACCGACAGCACCGGCTCGGCCGCGGTGAACAACCCGCTGTCGGTCGAGCGCGCGAACAGCGTGCGCGACTATCTGGCGGCACGCGGGGTGCCGGCGATGCAGGTGCAGACCTCTGGCCGCGGCGAAGCTGAACCGGTGGCCACCAATGAGACCGACGCCGGCCGCGCCCGCAACCGCCGCGTCGAGATCTACCTGCGCGAACCGGCGGCCTGACCGTCTTGGCCTTGGCCCCTGGGATGACTCGGGGCCGGGTGCTCGAGACGGGGCGTGCCTGAAGGTGCGACTGGGGAAGGATGCGAGGTGACGTGCGCTCGGGTGTAATCCCGACTGCACACGTGGGGTGGCGGTGACGCAGCATCATGCGCCGCCCGACCCAAGACCCCCCGACCCCCGACCCGCGAGGAGACCCACGCATGGCGCGCTTGAACGTGAATGGCCAGCTGCTTCAGCACGATGCTGAAGCAGACACCCCGCTGCTGTGGGTTCTGCGCGAGCAATTGGGCCTGACCGGCACCAAGTACGGCTGCGGCGTGGCGCTGTGCGGTTCTTGCACCGTGCACATCGACGGTGTTGCAGTGCGCAGTTGCGCGATGCCGGTATCGGCGGTGCAGCCCCATCAGAAAGTGGTGACGATCGAGGGGCTGTCTGCAGAGTCTGTGAACCGCAAGCAGACCAACGGTGGCACTGTCGGTGAGCACCCGCTGCAAAAAGCCTGGGTGAAGAACGATGTGCCGCAGTGCGGCTACTGCCAAAGCGGAATGATCATGGCCGCTGCGGCCCTGCTCAAGAAGAACCCGAAACCGACCGACGCCGACATCGACGCGGAGATCACCAACATCTGCCGCTGCGGCACCTTCAACCGCGTGCGCGCCGCCATCAAGGAAGCCGCCGGGATCACCAAGACCACGGGCCTGGACATCATCCACATCACCAGGAGCGCGGCATGAGCGGCACCGCCCTGAACCGCCGCCAGTTCATCGGCACGGGTGCTGCCGCCACCGCCGCCGTCTCGGGCGGCTTCATCTTCGGCTTTCCCACCAACGCCACGGCCCAAGGCCAGGCCCCTGAAGTCAACGCCTGGGTCGTGATCCAGCCCGACGACAAGGTCATCATCCGTATCGCGCGCAGCGAGATGGGCCAGGGCACTCTGACCGGCTTGGCGCAGATGGTGGTCGAAGAGCTGGAATGCGACTGGGCGCAGGTTGCCACCGAATACCCCACGCCGGGGCAGAGCCTGGCGCGCAAGCGCGTGTGGGGCGACTTCGGCACCGGCGGCAGCCGCGGCATCCGCGCCAGCCACGACTATGTGCGCAAGGGTGGTGCCAGCGCGCGGACGATGCTGGTGCAGGCTGCGGCCGATGAATGGAAAGTCCCCGCCAGCGAGTGCACAGCCAGCAAGGGCGTCATCAGCCACGCCGGAAGCGGCCGCAAGTCGAGTTACGGCAAGATGGCCGCGGCCGCCGCCAAACTGACGCCGCCCACGGAGGTGCCGCTGAAGGACCCCAAGGACTGGAAGGTGCTGGGGACGCGGCTGGCGCGCCTGGACACTGTGGACAAGACCAACGGCCAGAAGGTCTTCGGCGCCGACCTGAAGCTGCCCGGCATGTTGACGGCATCCATCAATGCCTGCCCCGTGTTCGGCGGCAAGCTGAAGAGCTACAACGCCGCGGCTGTGGAGAAGATGCCCGGGGTGAAGAAGGTGGTGGCGGTGGGCGACAACGCCGTGGCCGTGGTGGCCGACACCTGGTGGCACGCGCACAAGGCGCTGACGGCCCTGCCCGTGGAATGGGACTTCGGCGTGCACGCCAAGGCGCAGCAGGCCGAGTTCAACGCCGTGTTGAAGGCCGGGCTTGACGCAAGCGACGCCGTGGTGGGCACCAGCAATGGCGACATCAAGGCCGCGCTGGCGGGGGCGGTGCGCAAGGTGGAGGCGGTGTACGCCTACCCGCACCAGAACCACGCCACGATGGAGCCGATGAACGCTACCGCCAAATGGACGCCCGAGCGCTGCGAGGTCTGGACGCCGACGCAGAACGGCGAAGCTTCGTTGTCCGCTGCCGCGCTGGCCGCAGGCTTGCCGGCCGCGCAGTGCGAGGTCTACAAGATCGACCTCGGTGGCGGCTTCGGCCGCCGTGGCGCGGTGCAGGACTGGGTCACCCAGGCCGTGCAGATTGCCAAACAGCTGCCCGGCGTGCCGGTGAAGCTGCTGTGGTCGCGCGAAGAAGACATGACGCAGGGCCGCTACCACCCCATCACCCAGGCCAAGATGACGGCGGCGCTGGATGGGCAAGGAAACATCACCGGGCTGCACATGCGCATCAGCGGCCAGAGCATCCTGGCCGGTGTGGCGCCGCAGAACATCCGAGGCGGCCGCGACCCGGTCGTGTTCCAGGGCCTGAACAACGGCGGCGGCGAGGCCATGATCGGCTACACCTTCCCGGCGCTGCTGGTCGACCACGCGATGCGCAACCCGCACGTGCCGCCGGGCTTCTGGCGCGGTGTGAACCTGAACCAGAATGCGGTCTACATGGAGTGTTTCATCGACGAGGTGGCGCACGCCACCCAGCAAGACCCGCTGGCGCTGCGCCGCAAGCTCATGGTCCAGCACCCCAAGCACCTGGCGGTGCTGAACGCCGTGGCCGAGCGCGTGGGCTGGGACAAGCCGGCCGCCGACATCAACGGCCAGAAGGTGCACCGCGGCCTGTGCGTGACGCATGGCTTCGGCAGCTATGTGGCGGCCTGCGCCGAAGTCTCGGTCAGTGCCGAGGGCAAGCTGAAGATGCACCGCATCGTGGCGGCCACCGACTGCGGCCACGCGGTGAACCCGCAGCAGATCGAGGCTCAGGTGGAAGGCAGCTTCGTCTACGGCCTGAGCGCGATGCTCCACGAAGAGTGCACGGTGAAAGACGGCCGCATCGAGCAGCGCAACTTCGACACCTACCCCTCGATGCGCATTGCCGAGATGCCCAAGGTGGAAACCATCGTCATGCCCTCGGGCGGCTTCTGGGGCGGCGTGGGCGAGCCCACCATCGCGGTGGCCGCGCCGGCGGTGATGAACGCCATCTTTGCCGCCACCGGCAAACGCATCCGCGAGCTGCCCATCAAGCAGCAGAGCCTGCGGGCGTAAGGCGGGCCTGGCATTGGCGGGAATGTCCATCCTCGCGCTGAGTGCTGCGCTTGGCACCGCCGTGGTGTTCACGGCGAATTTCACGGTGGTGGGCGATGGCATACCGCAGCCGCTGACGACGACACCCGGTGATGCGGCCGCCGGCCGCGCCATCGTGGTCGACCGGCAGCAAGGCCTGTGCCTGCTGTGTCACAGCGGGCCCTTCGACCGCAATGCGATGGAGAAGGCACAGGGCAACCTGTCCACCAACCTGAGTGGTGTCGGCAGCCGCTACAGCGCGGCCCAGTTGCGCCTGCGCGTGGCCGATGCCAAGCACCTGAACCCCGCCAGCCTGATGCCGGCCTTTCACCGCCTGCCGGCCGACGCGCACACACACACACAGCGTGTCGGCGCGGCCTGGCAAGGCAAGCCGGTGCTGAGCGCGCAGCAGGTGGAAGACGTCGTCGCGTTTCTGGAGACCTTGAAATGACGCGCACGCGCCGTGGATGGTTGGCGGCTGGCAGCGCCGGCGTGGCAGTCGTGCTGCTGCAGCCCTGGGCCGCACGCGCCGAGATTTCGCCGGCCTTGCAGGCCGCCATCGACCATTTCACAAGCGGCGCGCCGGTGCAGACCGGGCGCGTGACGCTGGCGGTGGATGCCGTGGTGGAGAACGGCAACACCGTGCCGGTGAGCGTGAGCGTGCAAAGCCCGATGACGGCCGAGCAGCACGTGCGCAGCATCGCCATCTTCACCGAGCTGAACCCGCAGCCCGAGGTCGCCGTTTTCCACCTCGGCCCAGCCAGCGGGCGGGCCCAGGTGAGCACGCGCATGCGCATGGCGAAATCGCAGAACGTCATTGCCATGGCGAAGATGAACGACGGCAGTGTCTGGCAGCACCGCGTGGCGGTGTCGGTGGCGCTGGCGGCCTGCCTCGAAGGCGAATGAAGATGGCTGCCTTGCGTACCTTGCTCCGCGTTCCCGCCAGCGCCCGTCCCGGCGAGGTGATGGAAGTGCGCTTGCTGATGCAGCACCCCATGGAAACCGGTTTTCGGCCCGACGCTGGCGGTCGCACCGTGCCGCGCAACATCCTGCGCCGCATCGAAGCGCGCTTTGAAGGCGAACTGGTGTTTGCCGCCGATCTGTTTCCAGCCATCACCGCGAACCCCTACATCGCCTTCCCGCTGCGCGCCACCCGAAGCGGCACGCTGACGGTGACCATCGAGGGCGACAACGGCCTGGCAGAGCGCGAGACGGCCGTCATCACCGTGGCATGAAGCTGCCACTGGCAACGCTGCTGCTGGCCTTTATCGTCGCTGCGGCGAGCGCGGCCCAGGCCGAACCCCGCCGCTCGGGCTTCGACGACATGTCGCCGTCCACCCAAGCCCTGCAGCGCGAAGACACGCAGAACCCGGCCATGTTGTGGGTGCTGGACGGCGAGCAGCGTTTCAACGCCGACTGCGCGCGCTGCCACAGCGCACAGAGCCTCGGCGCCGCCGCCGCCCGGCACCCGGCCTGGGACGCTGCGGCGGCCAAGCCGCTGACGCTCGCCGGCCGCATCAACCAGTGCCGCGTGCGCCATGTGAAAGCGCCCGCGCTGGCGCCAGAAAGCGAAGGTCTGCTGGCGCTGGAAGCCTTCGTCGCGCTGCAGTCGCGCGGCCGGCCCATCGCCCCCGACCCCGCACCGGCGCTGCGGCCTTTCGTCGCCCAAGGCGAGCGGCTCTTCAAACAACGCATCGGTCAGCTCGATTTTTCTTGCGCGCAGTGTCACGACGACAACGCCGGGCGGCGCCTGGCTGGCGCCAAGATTCCGCAAGCCCACCCGACCGGCTACCCCATCTACCGGCTTGAATGGCAGGGCCTGGGTTCGTTGCAGCGGCGGCTGCGCAACTGCATGAGCGGTGTGCGCGCAGAGCCTTACGCTTACGGCAGCGACGAGTTCACGATGATCGAGCTCTACCTGAAACAACGCGCCGCCGGCATGGCGGTGGAAAGCCCGGCGGTGCGCCCTTGAAATCGAACGCGAACACCAACGCCTTGCAAGACACCCAGACCTGGCTGGAGCAGGCCGTCATCGGCCTGAACCTGTGCCCCTTTGCCAAGGCGGTGCACGGCAAGGGGCAGATTCGCTGGGTGGAAACTGCGGCGACACAACCCCGCGAACTGCTGGGCGAACTGGTGGCCGAGTTGAAGACCCTGGCCGCCGCAGACCCAGAAGCAATCGACACCACGATGCTGGTGTGCCCGCACACGCTGGCCGATTTTCTCGACTTCAACGACTTTCTGGATGTCGCCGAAGGCGCGCTGGAAGACCTGGGCCTGGACGGCACGCTGCAGATCGCCAGCTTCCACCCGCAGTTCCAGTTCGAGGGCACCGAACCCGACGACGCCGGCAACCTGAGCAACCGCGCACCGCACCCCACGCTGCATCTGTTGCGCGAAGACAGCGTCGAACGCGCGGTGGCGGCGTTTCCCGAGGCCGAGACCATCTTCGAGCGCAACATCGCCACCCTGGAGGCGCTGACGCCCGAACGGCGCGCTGAGCTGTTTGGTGAAACCGCACCTCGCGAGCCAAACTGACCCTCTTCACTGGCTTTCTGGCTTCCGTTTTTGCTCGCGCACCGGCTCGCTCCCCGCTCACTCCCACCGATGAAAATTCAAATCACCGCCTTGGCGACCGCCGCCTTCTTTGCCACCACCCTGCCCGCTCTGGCGCAAACCGCCGCACCCACGGCGCCCCGCGTTCCGCTGCACCCTGATGTGGCCGCGCTGGTGGCCGAGATCTCGCCGCAGCGCATCGAGAAGACCATCCGCACGCTGGTCGCATTCGGCACGCGCCACACGCTGTCGGAAACTGAATCCGACGCCCGCGGCATCGGCGCTGCGCGGCGCTGGATTCACCGCGAACTGCAGGCCTGCAGCGCCGCCGTCGGCGGCCGCTTGCAGGTGGCCTTCGACAGCCACACCGTGGGGCCGACGGCGCGCATTCCCAAGGCCGTGGAGGTGGTGAACGTGGTCGCGACGCTGCCGGGCACCGACGCGCTGGCCAAGGAACGCCATTTCATCGTCAGCGGGCATTACGACTCGCGCGCCAGCGACGTGATGGACGCCACCAGCGACGCGCCGGGCGCCAACGACGACGCCTCGGGCACCGCTGCGGTGATGGAGATGGCCTGCCTGATGGCCAAGCGCCGCTACCCGGCCACGCTGGTTTTCATGGCCGTGGCCGGCGAAGAACAAGGCCTGCTGGGCGCCGACGGTTATGCCGCGAATGCGCGCCGCAGCGGCCAGCGCATCGACGCCATGATCACCAACGACATCATCGGCAGCCCGGTGGGCGACGCCGGGCAGAAAGATGCGCGTCAGGTGCGTCTGTTTGCCGATGGCCTGAGCCCGCTGCTGACGATGGCGCTGGCCCCTGCCCCGGCGGGTTCCGCCGCCGCCAGCGCAGACACGGCGCAGCAAGTCGCCGTGCGCGAACAGCTGCAGAACCAGGTGCGCACCGGCGGCATGTCCGACTTCGGCGCCAATCAGCTGGGCCGCCACCTGAAGGAGGTGGGCGAGCGCTATCTGCCGGGCTTCAACATCACGCTCATCCAGCGCCCCGACCGATTTCTGCGCGGCGGCGACCACCTGCCCTTCCTGAACCGCGGCTACGCGGCCGTGCGCTTCACCGAGCCTTTCGAGAACTTCATGCGCCAGCACCAGAACGTGCGTGTCGAGGGCGGCGTGCAGGTGGGCGACCTGCTCGAATTCGTCGACCCTGCCTACATCGCCGATGTCGCACGCATCAACGCTGCGGGCCTGGCCTTGCTGGCGATGGCGCCGGCCACGCCCACCGGCCTGCAGGTCGAAACCCTGGCGCTGGGCAACGAGACCACGCTGCGATGGGCCGCCGCGACAGACCCGCGCGTGGCGGGTTTTCGCGTGCTGTGGCGCGAAAGCGCTTCACCGGTGTGGCAAGGCCACCGCGACTTCGGCAAGGTGCAGCGCGTGACGCTGCCCGACCTGTCGAAGGACAACGTCATCTTCGGCGTGCAGGCTTTGGACGCTGATGGCAACGCCAGCCTGGCCGGTTACCCGCTGCCGGCGCGGCGCTGAAGCGTGCCTGCGGCAGCCTGGGTTGAGGCCTGCCGCTGCCTTGAATCGACCTGCAGCCAGTCAGACCGCGTCATGTCAGACGCCACAAGAGGCCGGCGGCCAGCGCCAGCATCGTCACGCCGATGATCGCGTCCAGCAGCTGCCACGCACGCGGGCGCTCGAACCACGGCGCCAGCCAGCGTGCGCCGTAGCCCAGGGCGCAGAACCAGGTCAGACTGGCGGTGGCCGCACCAGCGGCGAACCACCAGCGTTGCGCGCCCTGCTGTGCACCGACGCTGCCCACCAGCACCACGGTGTCGAGGTAAACGTGCGGGTTCAGCAGCGTGAACGCCGCGGCCTGCGCCAGCGCCTGGGTGCGCGTCATCGCTGCTGCGCCTGCGGCCGCGTGCAGTGCACCGGGGTGCCGTGCACGCGCCAGGGCGCGCAGCCCGTAGAGGCCGAGGAACGCCACGCCACCCAGCGTCAACCAGAACGCCAGCGCCGGCCGCTGGCCGAGGATTTGCGCCAGCCCGGCGATGCCGGCCGTCATCAGCATCGCATCGACGCCCGCGCACAGCAGCACCACGGCGCCGACATGCTCACGCCGCAGGCCCTGGCGCAGCACGAAGGCGTTCTGCGCACCGATGGCGACGATGAGCGTGAAGCCCAGCGCCGCGCCCGTGACTGCGGCCGTGAAGGCGCTGCTCATCGCACCGCAGCCCGGCGCATAGACTTTGGCGCGATTGGGGTTCTCAACGCATTCAGCACGGTGACGGCAGCAATGAAGAAGGCATGCAGATGAAAGTGGCCATCGTCGGTTTGGGGGCCATCGGCGGGCTGTTCGCGGGCTGGCTGGGCCAGCGTCTGCCGGCCGATGAGATTTCGTTGTCAGCCCTGGCCCGCGGCGCCACGCTGGCCGCGGTGCAGCGTGAAGGGCTGTGGGTACACGGGCATGAAGGCGCGCAAACCGTGGCCCTGAACGCCAGCGACAGCGCCGCAGTGCTGGGCGTGCAGGACCTCGTGATTCTGGCCGTCAAAGGCCCTGCGCTGGCCGCCGTGGCCCCGGCCGTGGTCGCGCTCTGCGGCCCCCACACCCAGGTGCTGGCAGCGATGAACGGCGTGCCGTGGTGGTTTTTCGACGGCCTGCCCGGGCGCCACCAGAGCCTGGTGCTGAACAGCGTCGACCCCGGCGGCGCCGTGCGCGCGCTGCTGCCGGCGCAGCGTGTGGTGGGCTGCGTGGTGCACGCCAGCAGCACGGCGCCGGCGCCCGGTCATGTGCGGCATGCGATGGGCCAGGGGCTCGTCATCGGCCGCGCCTGCGGTGGCGTCGACGCGCCTCTTCAACACCTGGCCGCGCTGCTGGGCCGCGCGGGCTTCGCCGTCACCACGTCGCAGCAGGTGCAGCGTGAGGTGTGGTTCAAGCTGTGGGGCAACATGACGATGAACCCGGTCTCGGCACTGACCGGCGCGCCCTGCGACCGCATCCTCGACGACCCGCTGGTGCGCGGCTTCTGCAGCGCGGTGATGCTGGAAGCGCAGCAGATCGGCGCTGCCATCGGCATTCCCATCGAACAAGAGCCCGAAGCCCGCCACGCGGTGACGCGCAAGCTGGGCAGCTTCAAGACGTCGATGCTGCAAGACGCCGAGGCCGGCCGGCCGCTGGAACTGGACGCGCTGGTGGGCGCCGTGCGCGAGATCGGCCAGCATCTGGGCCTGGCCACCCCCCACACCGACACACTCTTCGGCCTGGTGCGGCTGATGGCGCAACAGCGCGGGCTGTATCCGACGGGCCCGTCTGCCATGTTCGCCATGTCCGCCATGACTGCCATGTCTGCCATGTCTGCCACAGCTGCGGGCTGAGCGGTCGAAGGACACAAAAGCGATGGCCTGGCTCGCCTATGCTGCTGACGTCATGCCTTGCCCCAGACCCGAGGAGAGCCACCCGTGGACCGCCATTTCCTGACCCCGCTCTTCAACCCGCGTTCGGTGGTCGTCTTCGCCGGCGACCCCGACGGCGAGGCGCCCACGCGCGAGTCTCGGGTGCTGCGCACGGCGCTGGCCGAGGGCGGCTACGCCGGTGAGCTGACCTGGCTCGACATCAAGACCACGGGCACGCTGGCCGACCTGGCCAGCAGCCGCGCCGACCTGGCGCTGATTGCGCTGCCCGCGGCGCAATGCTTGGCGGCGCTGGAGGTGGCCGGCCGCATACGTTGCCGCGCGGCGCTGGTGCTCACGAGCGGGCTGGACGCGCCGACCTGCACCCAGTTGCACCACACGGCGCGCCAGTACGGCGTGAACCTGCTCGGCCCCAACAGCCTGGGCCTGCAGCGCCCGGCCATCCACTTCAACGCCAGCACCCTGGGGCCGCTGGCCACGCCGGGGCCGCTGGCCCTGGTGTCGCAGTCGGGCGCGCTCACTTCGGCCATGCTGGACTGGGCGCGCCAGAACGGCGTGGGCTTTTCCGCCGTGGTCTCGCTCGGCCCCAACACCGCACTCGAACTGCCGCAGGTGCTGGACTACCTGACCAGCGACGCCAGCACACAGAGCATCCTCATCTACATGGAAGGCATCCGCAATGCGCGGCGCTTCATGAGTGCGCTGCGCGCTGCCGCCTATGCCAAGCCGGTGGTGGTGATGAAGGCCGGCCGCCAGGCCTCGGGCAGCCAGGTGGCGCTGACCCACAGCGCTTCCATCGTCGGCGCCGACGATGTGTTCGATGCCGCGCTGCGCCGCGCCGGCGTGGTGCGCGTGCGGCAGTTCACGCAGCTCTTCAGCGCCGCGCAGTGCCTGGCCTCGCGCTTTCGCCCGGTGGGCGAGCGGCTGGCGCTCGTCTCCAACGGTGGCGGCCCGGCGGTGCTGGCGGCCGATTGGGCCGACACCCTGGGCCTGCAGGTCAAAGGCGTGCAGGACCTCGGCGAAGACGCCGACGGACCAGCCTATGTCGCCGCGCTGCAGGCCGCCCTGACCGACCGCGACGTCGACGGCGTGCTGCTCATCCACGCACCCAAGGCGGGCGTGGATGGGGACGCCATCGCCCAGGCCATTGCCGCAGTGTTTTCGCCAGCCAGCAAACCCGTGCTGGGCTGCTGGATGGGCGAGGCTCGCGCGCGCCCGGCGCGTGAACTGCTGGCGGCCAAGCGCATGCCGGTATTTCGCACACCCGAGGCCGCGGTGGACGCCTTCCACAGCATCGCCAGCTTCTACCGCAACCAGCAGTTGCTGCAGCAGACGCCGTCGCCGCTGGGAGATGGTGCCCTGCCCGACACCGAAGGCGCGCGCCTGCTCATCGAAGGGGTGCTGGCCGAACGCCGCAAGGTGCTGACGGAAATGGAAAGCAAGGCGCTGCTGGCGGCCTTTCACATCCCCGTCACGCGCACGATGCTGGCGCGCAGTGCCAACGAGGCGATGCTGATTGCCAGCCAGCTGGGCTATCCCGTGGCGCTGAAGATCGATTCGCCCGACATCACGCACAAGAGCGACGTGCAGGGCGTGATGTTGAACGTGCACAACGCCACCCAGGTGCGCGACCAGTACCACGAGATGTTGAAGGCGGTCACATTGGCGCAGCCGGGCGCTCGCATCAACGGTGTGACGGTGCAGCCGATGGCAGGCTTGCGGCATTCGAGAAAGGGGCCTGGCCGCGAAGTGCTGGTGGGGCTGACCACCGACGAGGCATTCGGCCCCGTCATCACCTTCGGCGCCGGTGGCACCATGGTCGAGCTGATCGACGACCGTGCGATGGAGCTGCCACCGCTGAACCAGTTTCTCGCGCAGCGCCTGATTGCCCGCGCGCGCACCGCCGAGATGCTGGGCGCCTGGCGCGGCGCGCCGGCCATCGACCACGCGGCGCTTGAAAACGTGCTGCTGCGCGTCAGCGAGATGGTCTGTGCCCTGCCCCAACTTCGTGAAATGGACATCAACCCCGTCATCGTCGACGAGAACGGCGCGGTGGCGGTGGATGCACGCATCGTGGTGGGCGACACGGCGCAAGGCAGCGGCCTGCCCGGCAGCTTCGGCCACCTGGCCATCGTGCCCTACCCCACCGGGCAAGAGCGCGAGTGGCCGTACCGTGCGGCCCCGGGCCGAGCGCAGGGCAAGGCAGAGGGGAAGGGAGAAGGCAAGGAAGCGGGCAAGGCAGAGGGGGCGAACGAAGTCAGCGGCGTCTACACCATCCGCCCGATTCACCCCGACGACGCGCAGATGCTGCAGTCCCTGGTGCGAGGCCTCTCGGCCGAAAGCCGCTACTTCCGCTTTGCCAGCAGCCTGCCCGAGCTGCCGCTGCGCATGCTGGCGCGCTTCACGCTCATCGACTACGACCGAGAGATGGCGCTGGTGGCGGTGGTGAAAGAGCCGCAGGCCGACGGCAGCGTTTCCTCAAAGGACAGCGAACGCATCGTCGGCGTCAGCCGCATCGTCACCAACCCCGACGGCACGAGCTGCGAGTTCGCGTTGGTGGTGGGCGACGACTTCGCCGGCCGTGGCCTCGGCACACGGCTGATGCTGTCCATCATCGACGCCGCGCGGCGCATGGGCCTGTCCGAGATCATGGGCCTCATCCTGACCAACAACGCGCCGATGCTGAAGCTGATGGCCAGCCTGGGCTTCCACGTCGCGCCGTATGCCGAAGACCCAGACTTCCGCATCGCGACGAAGGCGCTCTGACGGGCGCGTTTTTGGGGGATCGGGTGGGGGATGGGTTGGGCGCTTTGTTGGGCGCCTTATTTGGGCAGCTCGATGGCGCGCCCTGAACGGCCAAGCTCAGCGGGCGTCTTGCAGCACGTTTTGTGCAGCAGCACGCGCCGCCGCACAGGCGTTGCCCGTGCAGGTGGCCAGCACCTGCTGCGCCAGGCTCAAGGCGCGTTCACGGCCCGCAGCGCTGCCTTGCAGCAGGTGCTGCCGGGCCAGTTCAGCGCGCGCAGCGCCGAGTGCCGGTTCGTCGGCGCGTGAGGTGCCCTGCAGCAGCGTTATCGCTTCCTGCAGCACGGCCAGGGCCTGTTCGGGCTGGCCCAGCACCCGAAAGCGCACCCCCAGCGCAGTGATGACCTGGCCGCGCAGCACCGGTTCACCGGCAAACCCCATGCGCGCCTTTTCCAGGGCCTGCTGCGCCCGCGGCGCCTCCACGGCCAGGTCGAGCGTGCCCGTGGGCGGCGGTGCCTCGGGCAAGGCCTCGGGCAGCTGTTCCTGCAGAAAGACGCGCGCGGCATCGGCGCGCTGCGTCTGCCCCTGGCCGCGTTGCCAGGCCTGCCAGCCCGCCCACGCCAGCGCCAGCACCACGGCCCCGGCCCCGACGCCCAGCGTCACGCGCATGCGGTGGCGGCGCAGCCACAAGCGTGCGCGGTGCGCAGCGCTGCCGCCGGCGCCGGGCACCGGCTGCCAGGCCAACACCCGATGGAGGTCGTCGATGAGTGCCGCAACCGTGGCGTACGGTGGGGCGTCGGCTGACGCACCGGCTGACATACCGACCAAAGCCCCGCCGCCCTGCAGCGCCCGCCGCAACACGTGGGCCACATCGGGGCCGGGCGCCACGGGTGTTGGCGGGGTGGTGGTGGCGCCGCTTGCCGCTTGCCCATCGTCACCCGCCAGAAGTGCCTGCAGCACGCCGCCCAAGGCGCGGATGTCGGCAGCGCGCGTATCAGGGCGCAAGCTGCGGCCGCGGCCCCAGTCCAGCAGGCGCACGCGGCCTTCGTCGTCCACCCGCAGGCTGGCCGGGCCCAGCCCGGTGCAGGCCACTTCGCCTTCATGAGCCAGGTCCACCACGCGGCAGGCCTGCACCAGCAAGGCCAGCAGTTCGTGCAGCGCGAGGCCGCGGCGCTGCGCGTGGGCCACCAGGCTCAAGCCTTCGACGAACGGCAGCACGCGGTAGAAACGGCCTTCGGCGTCGATGCCGGCGTCGATCAGGCGCACGATTTCCGGGTGCTCGGGCAGCGGCACCACCTGCCGCTCGGCAGCCAGCTGCCGCGCATCGGGCGGGGTGTCGGGGTCGCTGGGCGCGGGCAGGCACAGCGCGAAAGACTTGCGCGCCGTGCTGTCCGGGCGCTCGGCCCGCTCGGCGCGCCAGACGCGGGCACTCGCGTGCCCGTTCAGCGGCTCCAGCAGACGGTAGGGCCCCACACGCACCTCGGCCCGCCGCACGCGTGGCGGTGGCGGCGCCACGGCCACCTCGGCCTCGACTTCGGTCAACGCCAGCTGCGCCAGGCGTTCGCGGATGCGCGGCACCAGCGCCTGCTGCGGCCCCGGCAGCGCAGCCAGATAAGCCTCGCGCTCATCAGGCACCAGCGCCAGCGTGCGCTCGATCAGGCGGCTGAGAACGCGGACTTCGGTGGCAGAAAGCTGCATGGCGGGCGGCAGGCGTGAACAAAGGGCGGGGCGACACGGCAGGCCCGGCTTGAAATATGCCTCAAGCCTGCAGTGGCCCGAGCGCCAACTCGAAGGCTTTTCGGAGGCTTATTCGTCGGCCAATTCGGCGGCTGTTCCAAGCGCTGTCCAGAACGCAGTCTCGCCCGTTCTGCCGCGAAGGCTTCTGCGCGCCTTTCAGCGCACCGATCAGCGCACCGATCAGCGCTCTTGTCCCAGGAAATGGCCGAACTCCTGGTTGAAATCATCAGGCCGCTCGAAGTAGGGCAGCGCGCCTGTCGGGTAGACCGTGACGCGCCAGTTCGGCCGCTCGCGCATCTTGCCCAGACCTCGGTAGTCGGTGAAGTCTCCGCGCACTCCGTGGCTCACCCACACCGGCTGGCTCAGTGCGTCGTAGATGTTGTTGATGTCGGCGCTGAAGAGGCCCGCACTCAAGAAATGCAGCGGCGCATGGCGCGCGCCCGGCAGCCGGGCGGTGAGCAGCGCGTAGTCGGCCATCTGCATGTCGATGTTCGGCCCACCCCAGGTGCGGCGCAGAAAGTAGCGCACCACGGAAGGCTTGGTCAGCCCGTTGAAAAGCGCCTGCGCCCAGCGCGGGTTGGCCAGCAGGCGGTGCAGCCACGGCAGCCCGCGGGTGCTGCCCGGCGGCTCGCGCCAGCTGCGCCGGCCCATGAACCCCGTGGGGCTGACCAGCGCCAGCCGCCCCCAGGAAGCCGGCTGCTCGACAGCGGCGCGGGCCACGAATTCACAGCTCAGCGAAGCCGCCATCACATCCACAGGCTGGTCGCCGCAACGCTTGTGTATCTGCAGCGCCACCGCCTGCAGCGCGTCGGTCATCAGCCGCGGGCTGTAGTCGCGGTCGCTGCGGTCGCTGAAGCCGTAGCCAGGCAGGTCGGGCGCGAACACGGTGCGCGTGGCGCGCCAGTGGTCGAACAACGGCCGCACTTCAGCCGCAGAGGAAGTGGCGTTGATGCTGTGCAGCAGCAAGAGCGGCGGGCCCTGCCCGGCGACGTAACAGCTGACGCCATCGATCGCGAACCGTTCAGCCGCAACGGCTGGGGCCAGGGGTGGGGACATGGCCGAATGGTACGGGCTGGGCGTAATGTGGAATTTCAAAAATGTCCAACATCAAAAATATCGATTCAGGGGCCCTAAGCCTGCAGACTCGCGCACCGCGGCGCAACCGCGCACAGTACCGGCATGAAGATCATTGCAATCGCCGTCTTGCTGTTCGGACTGCTGCCGCACCAACCGGTGCACGCCCAGGCCCAGGCGCAAGATCAGGCCCAGGCGCAGGCTCAGCAGCCATCGCAGGCGCAGTGGCTGCCGGTCGAAGCCGCCGCCGTGAAGCCGCTCACATCCGCCGAAGCGGCCCTGTGGCCCGATGAGATGCTGACTGACAGACCCGTGGCCACGCGCTCGCTGGGCACGCTGCTGCGTCTGCTGCAACCCAGGCCCGATGCGGAAGCCGGGTTCCCGCTGCCGGTGGCCGATGCGGCTGCGCTGCGCCACCGCGTGGCTGAGGCCGTGACGCAAGCTTCTCCCACATCCTTCGCGCGTGAACCCGATGGCCGCTTCATCACCTTGGCGTCTGCCAGCAACGTGACAGACGCGCTGGCCGACACCATCACCACGGCCATGCTCACGGCCGGCCAGGCGCTGCGCCAGGCGCCCGCCAGCCGCTGGGCAGAAGACACCAAAGGCTTGCTGCGAGCGCTGCACGACCCGCAGGTTCTTGAAGAAGCGCGCAGGCTGGCTGCGCAAGACTCGAAGTTCGCCAACGTCGACGCGGTGCGTGTGGTGGAAGCGGGCGCGCGGCCGGCATCGCTGTGGCTGTCTGTCCAGGTCTCGTGGCGGGCCGCTGCAGAGCGGCCGCGCGCCCTGATCGCGCGCGTAAACCTGGACGACGTGTTGTCCCGCGTCGCGCGGCCCGCGCCCTGACGGCGTTTCAGCTGCCACGGCCCAGCACCTTGGGCACCGGGTTGGGCCGCAGGCGGAAGGCATCGGGCAGGCCCGAACCCAGCAGCGGGCGCAGGTAGAGCCTGAATGCATCGGTCACATCGGTGCCGCTGGCGCTGATGAACTCGTCTTCCATCGTGCGCGTCTTGCCCGCCACGGCTTCCAGCGGCAGCAGTGCGTAATCCACCGAATAGAACCCGGTGCGCTGGATGGCCACGCTGCCACTGCTCTGGCCCCACATCGCGTACTGCACGGCCTTTTCGCCGACCTCGCGTGCTTCACGCTGGTCGACATCGCTCACACAGCCGACGAAGCTGCGCTGCAAGTAGCCGAAGGTGTCGCCGCGCACCCGCTTGATCTTCAACTGGCGCTTGATTTCTTCGCACAGCAGGTCGGCCAGCGCGCCGCTGCCGCTGAGCTGCACGTTGCCGTGGGCGTCGCGCTCCAGGCCGCCTTGCAGGTCTTTTGCCAGCACCTCCAGCATCGGGCGGCCGGCGGCGTCGTGGATGCCTTCGCTGACGGCTACCACGCAGCGCCCGTACCGTTCGTGCACGGCCTTCACATCGGCCAGAAAGCGCGCGATGTCGAACACCCGTTCGGGCACGTAGATGAGGTGCGGGCCGTCGTCGGGGAATTTCTTGCCCAGCGCACTGGCCGCGGTCAGAAAGCCTGCATGCCGGCCCATCACCACACCCACGTACACACCCGGCAGCGCGGCGTTGTCGAGGTTGGCACCCGCGAAGGCCTGGGCCACGAAGCGCGCCGCACTCGGGAAACCCGGGGTGTGGTCGTTCAGCACCAGGTCGTTGTCGATGGTCTTCGGGATGTGGATGCAGCGCAGCGGGTAACCGGCCTTCAGCGCCTCTTCAGCAACGATGCGCACGGTGTCCGAAGAGTCGTTGCCGCCGATGTTGAAGAAGTGCTCGATGGCATGCGCCTTCAGCACCTTGAACATCTCCTGGCAGTAGGCCAGGTCGGGCTTGTCACGCGTGCTGCCCAGCGCGGCGGCGGGCGTGTTCGCCACCAGTTCGATGTTGTGGCTGGTTTCCTGCGTAAGGTCGACGAAGTCCTCGTTGAGGATGCCGCGCACGCCGTGCATGGCGCCGTAGACACGCTGGATGCCGTGGTGGCGCCGCGCCTCGAGCACCACGCCGGCCAGGCTCTGGTTGATGACCGCGGTGGGGCCGCCACCCTGGGCGACGAGTATCTTGCCGGACGCCATGCTGCGCACCTCCTGCGTGGCATTGTGGCGCTGCACTGGCGCGCTGTACTGGCGCGCTGTACTGGCGCGCTATACATGAGGCACTTCTCTGTGGCGCTTCTCTGTAGTGCTTGCCTGCGGCACTTGATTGCGGCGTGGCCGACAATGCCCGCGCTGTCCTGCACTCGTCGTTTGTCAACTCTCTCCGCATGCACCGCACTCTCTTCACCACACCGGTGGTCAACACGCTGCTGCGTGCCGGTTCACGCGCTTTTCTCAAGATCAATGGCTGGCAGGTGCAGGGCGAACTGCCCGCCAACGCCTACAAGGCCGTGATCATTGCCGCACCGCACACCAGCAACTGGGACCTGCCCTACACGCTGATGACGGCGCTGTGCCTGCAACTGAACATCAACTGGATGGGCAAGGCGAGCCTCTTTCGCTTTCCGTTCGGTGCGGTAATGCGCTGGCTGGGCGGCATTCCGGTCGACCGCAGCAAGGCCAACAACCTGGTGGCGGCATCGGCCGCAGCCATCGTGGCGGCAGATGGGCCGGTGCAACTGGTGGTGCCGCCCGAGGGCACGCGCGGCAAGACGCGGCACTGGAAGACGGGCTTCTACTTCATCGCCCTGGAAGCCGAAGTGCCCATCGTGATGGCCTACCTGGACTACGAACGCAAGATCGGCGGCCTGGGCCCGGTGTTCACGCCCAGCGGCGACGTCGAGGCCGACATGGGTGTCGTCAAGCGCTTCTACGCCGGTGTCAAAGGCCGGAATGCCGACCAGTTCGTGTCGGAGTAGCAGGTAGCAGGTCGCACGTTGCGGGCAGCCGCGCCGCGCGCTAAAAGTCGACCACCACCACCCGCATGCCGCGCGAAGCCAGCAGCGCACGGCCCTTTTCGGCGTCGGCGCGACGCGGAAAAGGCAGCGCCACGACACGCCAGTCTTCACCCTGGGGCAGCACGTCGACCTGCACCTGCTCTTGGCCCAGCGTCAACAGCAGCGACTGCATCGCCACCCGCACCTGGTCGGCCTCGGACCGGGTGCGCAGCGTGCGCGTGGAGATGGCGAACACGGGGGCGGTGGGCGCGGTGGCCAACACGGCGGGGGCCCGTGCCGGGGAAGGCGCAGGGGATGCTGCCGGTGGCTGGGCCGCCGACCGGAACGGCGCTGGCGCTGGTGGGGCCGGTGGGGCGGGTAGGGCCGGCACCGGCACTGAAACGGCAGGAGCAGCCGGCGCGGCGGCCGCCATCAGAGCCTGACGCTGCTCGCGTGCCAGCGCTTTCTGCTCGTCGCTGAGCAGCGGCACGATGGCCACCACACGGCGGCGCGTCGTGGCTTCGGGCTCGACCGGCGCTGAGGGGGCAGGCTCGATCATCGGCACCACGGGCGCAGGGCCTTCCGCTGGCGCTGTTGAAGGCGGAGCCGGACCCACCGTCGCTGGCAGCGTGGCGCTGGCGGCGGCCGTGGCTGCGGTGGCGAGGGCAGGTTCGGCTTCGGTGCCAGGCGCGGCCATCGACCCGGGCGCCCGATCAGCCATCGGCTCCGGCGTCGGCATCGACGCCGTGGGCTGAAGCAGCCACAACGGTGTGCCCACCACACACGCGCCAAGTGCGGCCAGTGCCGCGATGCGTGGGCCGCTGTGGATGCGCCGGCCCAGCACCTGCGGTCCGTTGCCCAGCAGCACGCGGCTCTTGCGGGTGTCGGTCTCGATCACGGCCGTCAGCAGATAGACCTGCGCTGGCACGCGCCCGCGGTGGCCGCCGTCGGCCCGCACCTCGCGCACCGGGCCGTCGAGCGGCGCGCGCGCCAGCACACGGCCCTGCTTCAACGCAAAGCGGGCCACCTGCCGTGGCGTCAGCGTGTCGATGAAGTTCTCGCTGAAGTCGCGCTTCAGCGTTGCCGGCGCCAGCGTGGCCTGCAAGGCGGCAGCCTTAACGCCGTGAACGCCGTGGGGGCGGTGGGGATCGGCGGCCTGCTCCCGCGCACGGGCCAACGCGCGTTCACGCAGGCGGCTGCCTTCCGTGGGGTTGGCGGGGTTGGCCGCATCGGCCGCATCGGCCGCTTCAGCCACTTCAGCCACTTCGGCCGCTTCGGTCGCGGCGGCCAGTGCCACGTCGGTCAGCAACGGCAGCGGCATCGCGGCGGCAGCGGCTATGGCCTCTGCGGCAAGCTGCGCAGGGGTGGGCGTTTCGGACGCAACGGTCGGCGCAGGCACGGGCGCCTCAGCGGCGAAGGGCAGCGCCACATAGCCGATGGCATGCACCTGCGCCGCCGAAATGCGGCGCGCCAGCGGGTGGCGGTTGTGCCAGGCCACCACGCGGTCGGCCACGGCTGACAGGCGCAAGTTATCCATGTTGAACAGCCATTGTGGGCAGGCAGGGCGCGCGCCCAGTGCCGATAAGCGCCACGCCAGCCCGTCAGTTCAACGCATCAGTTCAGCGCGTCAGTCCAGCCCGACAGTCGAGCGGATCACGCAGGCAACACGGTGCCGCTGAGCTGGCCCAGGCCGATGCGCACCGCGCCCGGCGCTTCGCAATAGGCGCGCAGGATGACGGTGTCGCCGTCCTGCAGGTAGGTGCGTTGCTCGTTGCCGGGCAGCGGCAACGCTTCACGGCCGCCCTTGCTCAGCTCCATCAGGCTGCCGCCCTGCCCCGCGCCGGGACCCGACAGCGTGCCGGTGCCGAACAGGTCGCCGGTGGCCAGGTTGCAGCCGTTGCTGCTGTGGTGGGCCAGCAGTTGCGCGGGGGTCCAGTACGCCGCCTCGGCGGCATTGGCCTGCGACAGCCGCACCGGCGCTTGCCCGGCGGTGCGCATCGCCGCCGTCTGCAGCCAGACCTCCAGCGTCATGCCGATGGCGCCGTGGCTGCGGTTGTCGGCAGCGTTGAGATACGGCAACGGCTGCGGGTCGCCCTCGGGCCGCGTGAAGGGCCGGCGGAAGGGGGCCAGCGCCTCGAAGCTGACGATCCATGGCGACACAGAGGTCGCAAAACTCTTGGCCAGGAAAGGCCCCAGCGGCTGGTATTCCCAGGCCTGCAGATCGCGCGCCGACCAGTCGTTGAGCAACGACACGCCGAAGAGGTGTTCTTCGGCCTTGTCGATGGGCACCGGGCGCCCGAGTTCATTGCCCACGCCCACCCAAAGCGCCAGCTCCATCTCGTAGTCCAGGCGCTGGCTGGGGCCGAAGACCGGGGGCGCGTCGGCATTCGGCCGCTGCTGGCCCTGCGGCCGCCGCACCGGCCCGCCCAGGCCCACCGACGACGCGCGCCCGTGGTAGCCGATGGGCACCCACTTGTAGTTCGGCAGCAGCGGGTTGTCGGGCCGCATCAGGCGGCCGATGTTCGTGGCGTGGTGAATGCCGACATAGAAATCGGTGTAGTCGCGCACCGTGCAGGGCATGGCCATGCGCAGCCCGGCGCGCGGTTGCAGGCAGAGCTCGAGAAAAGGCGCCTGCTCGCTGCCCTCGGCCAGGGCAGCCGACAGCGCCGCGCGCAGCGCACGCCAGGCCGGGCGGCCCATCGCCATGAAGGCGGCCAGATCGCCGGCGGCCAAAGGCTCCAGCAGCGGGTAGACCTCTTCGGCCCACGGGCACTGCGCAGCGGCCAGGGTCAGGTCGAGCACCTGGTCGCCGATGGCCACACCCACACGCGGCGGCGGCGTCTGCGCCTCGTTTTCGGCCTGCGATGGCAGGAATCGGCCCAGCGGCAGGTTCTGGATCGGGAAGTCGGTACCCGGCACGTTGGCTGAAGCCACCCAGCTGCGCAGGGAATGGTTGTGCGTGGCGTCGGTCAGCGCGGGCTGGCTTGTCTGGCTTGTCTCGAGGCTGGTTTGATTCATGCCGCAATCATCACCGCTTCAGGGCTTGAATCGGTCCGGCAGGCCTGCCCAGCAGTCGGCATAACCCGCATCCAGCAGCGCCGGCTGCAGCGCCCAGGCCGTGGGCCGCATGCGCCAGCGGCTTTCGAACATGAAGGCCAGCGTGTTGTCGAGCTTGTGCGGTGCCAGCGGCTCCTGGCTTGCCTTGCCGAAGGCTTCGGCGTCGGGGCCGTGGGGCACGTGGCTGTTGTGCAGGCTCATGCCGCCAGGGCGAAAGCCCTCGGGCTTGGCGTCGTACTGGCCGTGCACGAGGCCCATGAATTCGCTCATCAGGTTGCGGTGGTACCAGGGCGGCCGAAAGCTGTCTTCGGCCACCAGCCAGCGCGGCGGGAAGATCACGAAGTCGACATTCGCCACGCCCGGCGTGTCGCTCGGGCTCGTCAGCACGGTGAAGATGCTGGGGTCGGGGTGGTCGAAGCTGATGCTGCCCAGGGTGTTGAAGTGCGCGGTGTCGTACTTCAGCGGGCACAGGTTGCCATGCCAGGCCACCACGTTGAAGGGGCTGTGGTCTTGCGTCGCCTGCCAGAGTTGGCCGCCGGCTTTCTTGATGATTTGCCAGGCGCCGGGCTGCGCTTCGCCAGCCGAGAAGGCGGCCACAGGCGCCTGAAAGTCGCGTGGGTTGGCCAGGCCGTTGCTGCCGATGGGGCCCAGTTCGGGCAGCCGAAAGTGGGCGCCGTAGTTTTCGCAGACGAAGGCACGGCTTGCGCCCTGCACATCCACGCTGAAGGCCAGGCCGCGTGGCAGCAGCGCCACTTCACCGGGCGCCACTTGCAGCAGGCCGAGTTCGGTGGTGATGACGAGCGTGCCCTGCTGCGGCACCAGCAGCATCTCGCCGTCGTTGTTGATGAAGGCACGGCGCTGGCCGTCGGCGGCCATGCTGCGGTTCATCAGCACCACATGCGCGGCCATGCCCGTCTGCGCCTCGGCGTCGCCATTGACGACCACGGTGCGCAAGCCGTCCACGAAGTCGAGTGCCTCGCCTTCGGGCACCGCCACCGGGTGCCAGCGCAGGGGGTCGGGCGGGGCGTTCACGCCTTCAGCCAGACCTGTTTTCCACAGCGGCTGGGCATACGGCGTGTGGCCGCCCACCACCACCGAAGGCTGGCGGCGGTAGACCCAGGTGCGGCGGTTTTCGGCACGCGCCGCAGTGAAGGCGGTGCCGCTGATGAGTTCGGCATAGAGGCCGTGCGCCACCCGCTGCGGGCTGTTGCGGCCCACCGGCAGCGTGCCCGGCACGGCTTCGCTGGCGAAGTGGTTGCCGAAGCCGCTGAGGTACTGAGATGGGGTCATGGGAGGTCCTTTCTGGCCAGCGCCAGCGCTTCTTGCAGCACGCGCAGGTCGCCGATGTGGTTGGCCAGCAGCAGCACGAGGCGGGCGTTGAGCTGCTCGCTCTGCGCATCGCTCAGGCCGCGGTGCGTTTGCACCAGCTGGTCGTAGAAGTCATCGCCCGGCACGTAGGCATGGCGGTGGCGTTCACCGGGCACGCCAAAGTTGGGTTCGGTGTTGAGATGATGCAGCTTCATGCGCCCAGCGCCAGGGCGCGGCGGTGGGCGGCCTGCACGGCCGCGATGTCGAAGTGGCGCCAGCGCGCGGCCACGTGCTGGTCGGGCCGCAACAGGTACACCGTGCCGGGCTGTGCGTCGCAGCGTCTGGCCACCAGACCTTGCATGTCCACCAGATGGGGCAAGGCGTCGATGGCATCTGGCGCCAGCACCAGCAGCATCCGAACATCGCCAAGCTCTTGCAGCGCAGCACGCTCGGCGTCGTCGGGCCGGCCGAAGAACAGCAGCGTGAAACCGCCGTGGCCCACGTGCGGCAAGAGCCAGGGCACGGCGCCGGCCACCGGCGCGTCGTCCAAAGGTGCGCCGGGCATCATCCAGCCTTCAAAGCTGTCGCTGTCGGGCGTGTTCAACGTGCTGCCGTGCAAGCTGCTGGGCACCGAAAGCCGGCCACTATTGACCAGCGCGCGCACGGCGGGCACCGCCGCTGCCAGGCCCAGCACCGCATCGCGCAGCACGCGCGCGGCGTGGCCTTTCGGCGTCATGAAATCGGTGCTGCGGCTGCTGTTCTGGATGTTCTCGTCGGCGGCGGCGCCACGCTCTTCGTCGTAGCTGCCGAGCAAGGCCTCGGGCGCGCGGCCCGTGATCACCTGCTGCAGCTTCCACACCAGATTGTCGGCATCCTGCATGCCCGAATTCGCGCCGCGCGCTCCAAAGGGCGAGACCTGGTGCGCGCTGTCGCCCACGAACAGCAGACGCCCGTGGCGGAACTTCGCCATGCGCCGGCACTGGAACGTGTAGACGCTGACCCATTCGAGCGTGAAGCCGATGTGCGGCCAGCCCTGCAGGTCGAGC
>JBBSCV010000002.1:0-30781 GCA_038249925.1 Burkholderiales bacterium | reverse complement strand
TCGGCGCTGGACCCCGAACTGGTGGGCGAGGTGCTGCGCGTGATGCGCAGCGTGGCCGAAGAGGGCCGCACGATGATCGTGGTGACGCACGAGATGAGCTTCGCGCGCGAGGTCAGCAACCACGTCGTCTTCCTGCACCAGGGGCAGATCGAGGAAGAGGGCGACCCGCGCGAAGTGCTGGCGCGCCCGCAGAGCGCGCGGCTACAGGGCTTTCTGTCGAATTCGCTGAAGTAGCGGCGCCAGGTGCTCAAGGTGTCGCTCCTCAAGGCCTTGCGCGGAACCGGCTCTGCCGGGCCGCTGCAAGAGCCCCCTCGGGGGGTGGCGAACGCAGTGAGCCTGGGAGCCTACTTTTCTGGCGTGATCTTCAGGATCTGTCCATCGTCGGTGCTGCCCCACAGCGCGCCGTCCGGCCCTGGCACCAGCGTTCGCAGTCGCAGCGATGGCAGCTTGGCGGTCTCGACGCTGCTGACCATGCCCTTGGCATCCAGCGTCACCACATCCAGGCGCTGGTCGCGCATCAGCCCCACCGCCAACTTGCCGTTCCAGCCTTTCCACTGCGCACCTTCCAGAAAGGCCAACGGGCCCATGCCTTGCGAGCGTTCCTGGTTGTTCCAGGCCGGCAGCATGGCCTTGGGAAAACGTTCGAGGTCGGTCATGGGCATGGTGCGTGGGGTGCCTGAATACCCGCAGTAGCCGTCGCTGCAGCGCAGGTCGGGGCGGTTCTGCGGGTCCCAGCCTGCATTGCCGCCGGCCACCAGCGCCGTCAGCTCGTCCGTATGGTTGGGCCCGTGTTCCGAGGTGAATGCCTGGCCGGCGCCGGGCTGGCCTGCCGGACGAAAGGCAATGCCTTGCACGTTGCGGTGGCCGTAGGTGTAGATGCGGGCGTCGAAGCCGGCTGGCGCGTTGTTGCCGGGTGCCGCCTTGCCGTCGCGGTCCACCCGCAGGATCTTGCCGCCCAGGCGCTGGGGGTCCTGCGGCAAGCCGGGGTCGTGGTTGTCGCCGGTGGTCACCCACAGGTAGCCATCGGGCCCGAAGCGGATGCGCCCGCCGCTGTGCGCGCCGGGGCCGCCGACACGTCGTGCGTCCTTGAATGCGATGTCGGGAATGATGTCTCTGCGGTTCGTGACTGTCTTCCAGTCCGGCCCGACGTCCAGGCGCACCACGCGGTTGCCGCGCGGGTTGGTCTGCAGCTTGCTGGCGATGAAGACATAGACCCGCCGCTGGCCCTGCGCGAAGCCGGGGTCCACCGCCACGCCATGCACGCCGCTCTGGCCTTGGCAGAAAATGTCGGGCGCGGGCAAGACCGCGCCTTCGGTGCCGAAGAGGTGGCGGGTGCTGCCATCGGGCAGGCGCACCCACAGGCCGTGGCACTTCTCGGTGTAGAGCATCGCGCCATCGGGCGCGAAGGCCAGGTCCCAGGGGCCGCGCAGCTTCTCCATCACGGGGGTAACGGTCAGCGTGGGCGCCTGGGCCCAGGTTGGGCTTGCCGCTGCGGCCAGTCCGAGTGTCAGCAGCAAGCCAGCAAGCCCTGCGCGTGGGCGGCAGTGAAGGAATGAGCGGATGTGGGTCATGGTGGTTGGCGGCTGTCGCCACCGTGTCATCGGAAGTTCATAGACTAGCGGGTGATGAACGACGCTACGCCCCAACCCCTGCAACAGCCCCAGTCGTTGCCCGCCCGCGTGACGCAGCCTGAGGACCGAACCAGCGCGCTCCGTGAAAAGGCTGCCCAGACCGCAGCGCTGAACCTGCTGGACCGCGAACGTTCGCTGCTGCAGTTCAACCGCCGTGTGCTGGCCCAGGCGCGCCGCGCTGACGTGCCGCTGCTGGAGCGGCTGCGCTACGTCACCATCGTCAGCAGCAACCTCGATGAGTTTTTCGAGGTGCGCGTGGCCGACTACATCGAGGCCGTGCGCCAGCCTGGCAGCGGCATCACCCAGGCCGACCTGGCCGCGGTGGCGCAGGCGGCGCACGAACTCATCGACGAGCAGTACGACCTTTTCAACCACCAGGTCATGCCCGCGCTGGAAGCCCAGGGCATCGTCGTGCTGAACCATGCCGAACGCAACGTGGCCCAGCGCGCGTGGGTGGAAACCTTCTTCGAACAGCAGGTGCGCCCGCTGCTGGTGCCGTTGAGCCTGGACCCGAGCCACCCCTTCCCGCAGGTGGCCAACAAGAGCCTGAACTTCATCGCACGCGTCGGCGGGCGGGACGCCTTCGGGCGCGAGAACCAGATCGCCATCGTCAAGGTGCCGCGTGTGCTGCCGCGGGTCATCCGCCTGCCGGCCGAGCTGACGCCCGGAAGGCAGGGCTTCGTGCTGCTGACGAGCGTGATGCGCGCCCATCTGGGTACGCTGTTCCCGGGACGAACAGTCGAGTATTTCTCGCAGTTCCGCGTCACGCGCGACAGCGACCTTGAAGTGGACGAAGACGACGTCACCAACTTGCGCCAGGCGCTGCGCAGCGGCCTTACGTTGCGCCACTTCGGCCAGGCCATCCGGCTGGAGGTGGTGAACACCTGCCCCGACGAGCTGACGCGTTTTCTGTTGGAGCAGTTCGGGCTGCCCACGGTAGCGCTGTACAAGGTGAACGGCCCTGTCAACCTCGTGCGCCTGAACCAGCTCATCGACCAGGCCGACGCCGAGCACCTGCGCTTCCCGCCGTTCGAACCGAACTGGCCCACCGGCCGCCTGCCGCGCGGCCGCAGCATCTTCGAGCAGCTGCGCCAGCGCGACGTGCTGCTGCACCACCCCTTCGAGAGCTTCGAGCCGGTGGTGCAGTTCCTGCGCGAAGCCGTGCACGACCCCGACGTGCTGGCCATCAAGCAAACCATCTACCGCACCGGCGCGCAGAGCGTGCTGATGGACCTGCTGATCGAGGCCGCCCGCCGTGGCAAGGAGGTTCTGGCGGTGGTGGAGTTGAAGGCACGCTTCGATGAAGAAGCGAACATCAACTGGGCCGAACGTCTGGAAGCCGTGGGCGCGCAGGTGGTCTACGGCATCGTGGGTCTGAAGACGCATGCCAAGATGCTGCTGGTGACGCGCCGCGAAACGGTCTTGGCCGCCAAGGGCAAGGGCAGCGGGAAAGACAAGCGCGCTGCGCAGACCCGGTTGCGGCGCTATGCCCACCTGAGCACCGGCAACTACAACCCGCGCACGGCGCGCATGTACACCGACCTCGGCTACCTCACAGCCGACGCCGGCCTCACCGCAGATATTGATGCGGTGTTTCTGCAACTGGCCAGCCAGACGCAGGTGCAGGCGCCCAAGTACCTGGTGACGGCGCCCCTCGGTCTGCACCAGCGCATGGTGAAGCACCTGCAGCAGGTGGCCGAAGCCGCGCGTGAGGGCAAGCCCGCGCGCGTGGTGGTGAAGATCAACGCTCTCACCGACCCGCAATTGATGCACGCACTGATCGAAGCCGGCATGGCCGGCGCCAGCATCGACCTCATCGTGCGCGGCGCGTGCATGCTGCCGCCGGGCGTGCCCGGCCGCACCGACAACATCCGCGTGCGCTCGATCATCGGGCGGTTTCTCGAACACACCCGAGTGCTGTACTTCCGCTGGGGCGAAAGCGACGACGACGAGGTTCTCTACCTCAGCAGCGCCGACTGGATGAGCCGCAACATGTTTCGCCGCATCGAGCTGGCATGGCCGGTGCGCGACGCACTCCTGCGCCAGCGTGTCATCGACGAGGCCCTGGTGCCCTATCTGCACGACAAGCGCGATGCCTGGCTGCTGGACAGCAGCGGACGCTACAAACGCGTCTCCGAAGGCGGTGCCAGCGCGCAGCGTGCGCTGATGCAGCGGCTGGGTTGAAGCGCGCCAGGTTCGGCATGGATCTCATCCTCTGGCGCCATGCCGAAGCCCTGGAAATGCGCGAGGTGCAGGACGACATCGACCGCGCGCTCACCTCAAAGGGCGAACGCCAGGCGCAGCGGGTGGCGAACTGGCTGAACCAGCAATTGCCGGCCAGCACCCGGGTGCTGGTGAGCCCGGCGCGGCGCACGCAACAGACCGCTGCCGCGCTGGATCGCAAGTTCAAGACCGTGCCCGCGCTGGCGCCTGACGGCACCGTGGAAGGCCTGCTGCACGCCGTGCGCTGGCCCGACGCGCGTGAACCGGTGCTGGTGGTCGGGCACCAGCCTGCGCTGGGCTTGACCGCTGCATACCTGCTGGCCGGCCAACCCCAGGCCTGGGCGGTGCGCAAGGGCGCGCTGTGGTGGCTGCGTGCGCGTGAACGGGAAGGCGTGCTGCAGGTGGTGCTGCACGCGGTGGTGTCGCCAGAACTTGTCTAGGCTGCCTGATTGGGCAGCACCAGCCGCAGCGGCCCGCTGCGCGCCCAGGCCGCGGCTTCCTCGACCAGCTGGAACTGCGTGCGCGGATGCGATTCAGCCCAGGCCGCGGTGTAGGCCAGCAGCGCATCGCGGCCCTTTTCGCGCAGGGACAAGGCCTGCACGTCCACCTCGCCCCGTGCATGGCATTTGGTGATGGCCAGGCGCAAGCACAGCACCTGCCAGGCGAAAGTCTCGTTGGCCAGCAGTGCCTCGATCTTGCGCAGGCCGCCGCGCTGCGCCAGCACCAGGTCGCCCACGCGGCGCTGCTGGCTCTGCGAAAAACCGGCTGCGTCCACATGCGCCAGCAGGTAGGCACTGTGGCGGTGGTGGTCGTGATGCGAAACCATCAAGCCCACTTCATGCAACGCACAGGCCCAGCCGAGCTCGCGGCGTGTTTCGGGTTCGGCGTCGGGCATCACCTCGTCGAACAGCTTCAGCGCCACACTGGCCACACGGGCGGCCTGCGCGGTGTCGACGCGGAAACGGCGCTGCAGCTCCAGCACCGAGTTGTCACGGGCGTCGCGCGGCCGCGCGCCGTCTTGCGGTTGCAGACGTTCATGCAGATCGATCACCACACCCTGGCGCAATGCGCCTTTGGCGGGCCACAGTTCTTCGATCTGGAACTGCGCCGCCAGCGTGTACAGGATGGCCAGGCCGCCGGGCAGCACGGCACGTCGGTCGGCCTTCAGGCCCGGGATCTCGATGCGGTCGATGTGGCCAGCTTCCAGGCAGCGTTCCATGCACCATCGCAGCCCTGCGGGCGTGATGCAGCCGTCGCTCTGGCCCGCCGCCTGCAGCAGGTGCGACACCGCACCGGCGCTGCCCGAGGACCCCAGGGCTTGCGTCCACTTGCCGCGCGCAAAGAGCTGCAGCGCTTCTTCCAGTTCTGCACCGGCGGCCACCTGCGCGGCGCGAAACGCGGCGGCCGTGAGGCGACCATCGGCAAAGAAGCGCAGCGACAGGCTGACACAGCCGACGCCGAAAGACTCGGTCACCAGTGCCCGGTTGCCTTGACCCAGGATGAGTTCGGTGCTGCGGCCGCCGATGTCTATGACCAGACGTTTGTGGTCGCTGCTGCCCCGGTGGGGTTCGCTCGGCTGCAGATGCGCCACGCCGGCATAGATCAGGCGCGCTTCTTCGCGGCCCGAAATGACCTCGATGGGAAAGCCCAGGGCCTCTTGCGCGCGCAACAGGAAAGCATCGCGGTTGCGCGCCTCGCGCAGCGTTTGTGTCGCCACCGCGCGCACCTGGCCGGGCATGAAACCCGCCAGACGCGCTGAAAAACGCCGCAGGCAGATGAGCCCGCGCTGCTGCGCTTCTTCGGTGAGCATGCCGTCGCTGTCGAGCCCGGCGCCGAGACGCACGGTTTCCTTCAGGTAGTCGATGCGCTTGTAGCGCCCGTGCGGCAGCTGCCCGATCTCCAGGCGGAAGCTGTTCGATCCCATGTCCACGGCTGCCAGTGGGCCGCAGGCGGCGAGGCCCATGCCGCCCGTGCCTTCTTTGCCGCCCATCCCCGTTCCATTCAACCCCGCAGGGTTCAAGCTCGCATTCATCGGCAGATCGTACCTGCGGGGCTTGCACCAAAATGCCGGCTATTCACCCGCATTCAACCACCGGAGTCCGCGACATGATGAAGGAAGAGTTCGACACCCTGGTGCCCGCCACCTCGCCGCTGGACGGGCTGAGCCGCCGGCAGTTCGTCGGCCGCAGCGTCGGCACCGGGTTTGCGGCCGCGGTGCTGCCCGTCATGGCGCAGACCGTCGTGAAGACCGACAACCAGGGCCTGGTGGCCGGTGAAGTCACCATCGACGTCGGCGGCTTCAAGATGCCGGCCTACCGCGCGGCACCCGCAGGCAAGACTGGCGCGCCGGTGGTGCTGGTCATCAGCGAGATCTTCGGTGTTCACGAGTACATCGCCGATGTGGCGCGGCGCTTTGCCAAGGCGGGCTACTTCGCCATCGCGCCCGAGCTTTTCGTGCGCCAGGGTGACGCCAGCGCCTACGGCGAGATGGCCAAGCTCATCGCCGAGGTCATCAGCAAGGTGCCCGACGCGCAGGTGATGGGCGACCTCGACGCTGCCGTGGCCTGGGCCAAGGCCGAGGGCGCCGATACAGGCAAGCTCGGGATCACCGGTTTTTGCTGGGGCGGGCGCATCACCTGGCTGTACACCGCGCACAACCCGGCGGTGAAGGCCGGCGTGGCCTGGTATGGCCGTCTGGTGGGCCCACCCAGCAGCCTGCAGCCCGTGCACCCGGTGGATGTGGCGGCCAGGCTGGCCGGCCCGGTGCTGGGCCTCTACGGCGGGCAGGACACCGGCATTCCACTGGACACGGTCGACAAGATGAAGGTCGCACTGGTTGCCGGCGGCACAGCGGCGAAGAAGAGCGAATTCGTTGTATACCCCGACGCCCCGCATGCCTTCCACGCCGACTACCGCCCCAGCTTCCGCAAGGAAGCGGCCGACGACGGCTGGAAGCGTGCCCTGGCCTGGTTCAAGGCGCATGGCGTGGTTTGAGGCTCAAGACGGTGCAGGCCGCGAGCCGGCTTGACAGCCTCTATAAGATCGACTGAACGGGGCCGGCTCTTTGCCGGCCCGTTTTTTTGATGACGCTCTTCTACATCGTTCTGGCCACCACGGCCGGCAGTCTGCTGTCGGTGGTGATTGCCGCGTCGCTCACGCTGGCCATGCTGGGCCGGCTGGTCAAGAGCCTCGTCAGCCTGTCCGCCGGCGTGTTGCTGGGCACGGCGTTGCTGCATGTGCTGCCCGAAGCTTTCGAGGGCCGCGACCCGCAGGTGCTGTTTGCCACGCTGCTGGGCGGGCTGCTGTTCTTCTGGCTGCTGGAGAAGGCCGAGCTTTACCGCCACGACCACCACCACGACGGCGACGGCCACGACCACCACCACCACACCGACGCCGAGCGCGCCGGCCGTGGCGGCTTGAGTGTGCTGGTGGGCGACACGGTGCACAACTTCTGCGACGGCGTGATCATCGCGGCCGCCTTCCTGGCCAACCCCGGCTTGGGCGTGATGACGGCGCTGGCCATCCTGGCGCACGAGATTCCGCAGGAGGCCGGCGACTACATCGTGCTGCTGAACGCCGGCTTCTCGCGCCGCAAGGCATTGCTCTTCAACGCGATTTCAGGCCTGGCTGCCGTGGTCGGCGGTGTGCTCGGCTACTTCCTCGTCGGCACCTGGGACGAAGTGCTGCCCTACATGCTGGTGGTGGCGTCCAGCAGCTTCATCTACGTGGCCGTGGCCGACCTGCTGCCGCAACTGCAGCAGCGGCTGAACTGGCGCGAAACGACAACCCAGATCGCCTGGCTTGCCGCCGGGCTGAGCCTGGTGCTGCTGGCCACCGCCGGCCTTCATGGCAGCCACGCGCACTGAAGCAGCGGCGGCCGGCTCAGCGCACGACCAGCACGGGCAGCGTGCTGTGTGTCAGCACCTTCTGCGTCTCGCTGCCCAACAGCAGCGCGCTGACGCCGCGGCGGCCGTGCGACGCCATCACGATGAGGTCGCAGTTCTGCGCCTTGGCGTGCTCTAGGATGGCTTCCCAGGGGTGCGTGGCTTCGACGCTGTGGCCGCGGGTCTTCACGCCGACGGCGGTGGCTGCCTCGACCACGCCTTTCACGCGCGCGCCAGCAACGCGCTCTTGCGCATCGAAGAACTGTTGCGGCGGCACCGGCTGCATTTCCGATATGGCGCTGTACGGGAAAGGTTCCTTCACCGCCAACACGCACAGTTCCGCGCCGGTCAGCTTGGCCATGCCCAGGGCATGCTCCAAGGCCTTGGCGGTGATTTCCGATCCGTCGGTGGGAAAGAGAATGCGCTCGTACATGGCGTTTGCTCCTGTGGGCGGCGAAAGGCCACCTTCGGCCACGAGTGTGCCCTCGTTACCGCCAGCCGCGCCTTGACCCCGAGCAAATCGGGATGCGATCGGGTACATCCAAAGCGGTGATTTCAGGCGCCGCGGGCCACCGGCCGCGTGGGTTCGCTGCACCATTCGCTCCAGGACCCGGGGTAGAGCGTGGTCTCGCCCAGCCCCGCATGGCTCATGGCCAGGAGGTTGTGGCAGGCCGTCACGCCCGAGCCGCATTGCTGCACCACGGCGGCGCTGCCATGGCCGCGCATCAGAGTCTCGAATTCGGCGCGCAGTTGCGCTGCGGGCTTGAAGTGGCCGCCTTCGGACAGGTTGTCCTTGAAGAAGCGCAGGGTTGCGCCTGGGATGTGGCCGGCCACCGGGTCCAGCGGCTCCACGTCGCCGCGGAAACGTTCGCCGGCTCGGGCATCGAGTATCAGCACCTCGTTCAAGCGCGACTGGAGCCTGGTGGTGTCGATGGTGGGCATGGCTGGCTCAGCCGCAGCGGGGTAGGGCTGCAGCGCGCGGATCTGGGGGGCTGCTGTGCTCAGCGTGCCGCCGGCGGCCCGCCAAGCCGCTGCGCCGCCGTCCAGCACAGCCACCGCCGTGTGGCCCAGCCAGCGCAGCAACCACCAGGCGCGTGCGGCATAGGGCGCGCCCATGTGGTCGTAAGTCACCACCTGAACGCCAGGCGCCACGCCCCACGTGCCTGCGGTCGCCGCGAAGCTTGCGCGGTCTGGCAGAGGGTGGCGGCCGTTGTGCAAGGTCTTGACACCGGCCAGGTCACGGTCCAGATGCGCGTAGACGGCACCAGGCAGGTGGCCTTGTGCGTAGGCGCGCTCACCAGCTCCGGTGTCGGCCAGCTCGAAACTGCAGTCCAGCAGCACGAGCGGCGCCGCGCTGGCCTGCAGGGCCTGCAGTTCCGCCGCAGTGATGAGTGTGGTGTGGGTCATGGCGGTCTCGGTGATCTGATGTCTCGGGTTCGGTGGGCGCGGCGGCTTGCCAGTGCAGCCTCACTCAGGCTGCCGCCAGCGCGAACAGCATCGACCCACCCAGCCTGGACACAGGTGGTGGCGCCTTCATCGCAATCTCAGGGCAAAACCGGCTGCCGCAGGGGGCTTCAATCTCGGTCGGGCTTCATGCCCATCTCGCGCCGGTACCACTCGTGGAAGTGCTGCATGCCGTCTTCCATCGGGCTTTGGTAGGGGCCCGCGTCGTCGTCGCCGCGCTGCATCAGGGCCTTGCGGCCGGCGTCCATGCGCAGCGCGATCTCGTCGTCTTCGGCGCAGGTTTCCATGTACGCGGCCTGCTGCGCGTCGACGAACTCGCGCTCGAAGGCGCAGATTTCTTCCGGGTAGAAAAACTCCACCAGGTTCAGCGTCTTCTGCGGCCCTTGCGGGAACAGCGTGCTCACCACCAGCACGTGCGGGTACCACTCCACCATCACCGTGGGGTAGTAGGTCAGCCAGATGGCGCCTTGCTCGGGTGGCTGCCCGTTGCGGAAGTTCAGCACCGCCTGGTGCCAGCGCTCGTAGGTGGGTGAACCGGCCTTGGAAAGCGCCTTGTTCACGCCCACGGTCTGCACCGAATGGTGGTGGCCGAATTCCCAGCTCAGGTCTTCGCAGCTCACGAAGCGGCCGAGGCCGGGGTGAAAGGGCCCGACGTGGTAGTCCTCGAGGTAGACCTCGATGAAGGTCTTCCAGTTGTAGTCGCACTGGTGCAGGTGGGCGCGGTCGAAGACATGGCCGCTGAAGTCGAGCGGTGCCGCCGTGCCCTGGGCGCTGAGCGCAGCCAGGTCCGTGGCCACCGCGCGCCCGTTGTGCTCGAACAACATTCCGTTCCAGCTTTGCAGCGGGTAGTTGCGCAGGTTCAGACAGGGGTCGTGGTCGAAATGCGGTGCCCCAACCAGCGCGCCATGCAGGTCGTAGGTCCAGCGGTGCAGCGGGCACACCACATTGCTGCCGGTGTGGCCGCGGCCTTTCAGCATGATGGCCTGGCGGTGGCGACAGACGTTGGAAATCAGCTCGACGCCGTCCTTCGTGCGCACCAACGCCCGGCCTTCGCTCTCTTGCGCCAACGCCAGATGGTCGCCGACCTCGGGCACGGCAAGTTCGTGGCCGAGGTAGCGGGGTGCGTGCTGAAAGATGAGCTCAAGTTCGCGGCGGAACAGGCTCTCATCGAAATAGCTGGATACAGAAAGTTGAGTGCGGCTGCGCTCAAGAGCTTGGAGACTGCTGCTCAGGTCCGACATGATCCGAATGGATCCTCCTCGACAAGGACATCGACCCTGCCGCCCGGTGGCCCCGCGGGCGGCAACGAATTGAAGAACAAAAACATTCCGGGCCGCCACAGGGACCCAACCCGAAAGAGGGCGCGATTCTAGCCGGCGACGACCCCTCGCCCACAGGGGCCTGACGGGGTGGTTCCGTGTCAGCGGCGCCTGACTAGAATGAGGCGACTTATTTCATCTCCCGAAATGCCCCGCAGCCCCGCCTCCACCTCCAAGGACCCCGCCACCTACGAACAAGCGCTGGCCGAACTGGACCGCCTGGTCGTGCAGATGGAAGGTGGCCAATTGCCGCTGGACCAGTTGCTCGACAGCTACCGACGCGGCGCCGAGTTGCTGACCTTCTGCCGCGGCCGGCTGCAGGCCGTGGAAGAGCAGGTGAAAGTGCTGGAAGACGGCCAGTTCAAGGCTTGGGCACCCACATGACCCACGTGACCACGTGACCCAAACTACCCGCGCGGACATCGACGCCTGGGCTCGCGTGCAGCTGGCGGCCGTTGAGCGGGCGCTGGAAGCGTGGGTCCCACCGGCAGCGCCTGCCGGCCTTGGCGAGGCCATGCGTTACGGGGTGCTGGATGGCGGCAAGCGTCTGCGTCCCTTGCTGGTGCTGGCGGCCTGCGAGGCCGTGGGCGGCAGCCGCACTGCTGCGATGCGTGCGGCGGTGGCGGTGGAACTCATCCACGCCTACAGCCTGGTGCACGACGACATGCCTTGCATGGACAACGACGTGCTGCGGCGGGGCAAGCCCACCGTGCATGTGCGGTACGGCCAGGCCCAGGCCATGCTGGCCGGCGACGCGATGCAGGCCTTGGCCTTCGAGGTACTGACGCCGGACGAAGAGCACGGCTTGCCGCTGCAGCTGCAGGCACGGCTGTGCGCGCTGCTGGCCCGTGCGGCCGGGCATGCCGGCATGGCCGGCGGCCAGGCCATCGACCTGGCCAGCATCGGCGTGGCACTGAATGAAGCCGCGTTGCGCGACATGCACCGCCGCAAGACAGGTGCGCTGCTGCAGGCCAGCGTGCAGATGGGCGCCGCATGCGGCCCCTGCAGCGCGCAAGCCTGGCAGGCACTGGGTGACTACGGTGCCGCCGTCGGCCTGGCTTTCCAGGTGGTGGACGACATCCTCGATGTGACGCAGGCGTCAGAGACCCTGGGCAAGACCGCCGGCAAGGACCAGGACCACAACAAACCCACCTATGTCTCGCTGCTGGGCCTGCAGGCGGCGCGCCGCCATGCCGAGGAACTGCGCGAGCAGGCCCACGCGGCGCTGGCCCGCAGCGGCCTGGGCGGTGCGGCCGGTCTGCTGGCCGTGCTGGCCGACAAGGTGGTGGAGCGAGAACACTGAGATGAAGAAATTGCTCGACAAGATCAACAGCCCCGCCGACCTGCGCAAGCTGACCCGCGGTGAACTGCCCGCGCTGGCCAACGAGTTGCGCGCCTTCGTGCTGAACACCGTCAGCCAGACCGGCAACGGCCACCTGGGCAGCAACCTGGGCACGGTGGAGCTCACCGTGGCACTGCACTACGTGTTCAACACGCCCAACGACCGCATCGTCTGGGACGTCGGCCACCAGACCTATCCGCACAAGGTGCTGACCGGGCGGCGTGACCGCATGCACACGCTGCGCCAGCTCGGCGGCGTGGCCGGGTTTCCGCGCCGTGACGAAAGCGAATACGACACCTTCGGCACCGCGCACAGCAGCACGAGTATCAGTGCGGCCCTCGGCATGGCTATGGCCAGCAAGTTGAAGGGCGAAGACCGCCGCGCGGTGGCCGTTATCGGCGACGGTGCGATGAGCGCCGGCATGGCCTTCGAGGCCTTGAACAATGCGGGCGTTACCGATGCCGGCGTCAACGCCGACATCCTGGTGGTGCTGAACGACAACGACATGTCGATCAGCCCGCCGGTGGGCGCGCTGAACAAGTACTTTGCGCGGCTGATGAGCGGCAACTTCTACGAGGCCGCACGCGAGAGCGCCAAGGCCGTGCTGAAGAACGCGCCGCCGCTGTTCGAACTGGCACGGCGCTTCGAGGAACACGCCAAGGGCATGGTCGTGCCCGGCACCATCTTCGAAGAGTTCGGCTTCAACTACGTCGGCCCCATCGACGGCCACGACCTCGAATCGCTGATTCCGACGCTCGAGAACCTGCGCGCCAAGCGCGGCCCGCAGTTCCTGCATGTCGTCACCAAGAAGGGCTACGGCTACAAGCCGGCCGAGGCCGACCCGGTGAAGTACCACGCCGCGTCTGCCAAGTTCAATGTCGACGAAGGTTTCGCGGCGGCCAAGCCCGGCAAGCCGACCTTCACCCAGGTCTTCGGCAATTGGCTGTGCGACATGGCCGAGGCCGACCCGCGCCTGGTGGGCATCACGCCGGCCATGCGCGAGGGCTCGGGCATGGTCGAGTTCCACAAGCGCTTTCCGGGGCGCTACCACGACGTGGGCATTGCCGAACAGCACGCCGTCACCTTCGCCGCCGGCATGGCCTGCGAGGGCCTGAAGCCGGTGGTCGCGATCTACAGCACCTTCCTGCAGCGCGGCTACGACCAGCTCATCCACGACGTGGCGCTGCAGAACCTGCCGGTCGTGTTCGCGCTGGACCGCGCGGGCATCGTCGGCGCCGACGGCCCCACGCATGCGGGCCTGTACGACATCGCCTTCGTGCGCTGCATTCCCAACTGCAGCATGTTGGTGCCGAGCGACGAGAACGAGTGCCGTCAGGCGCTGACCACGGCCTTTCGCCAGAGCCATCCGGTGGCGGTGCGCTACCCGCGCGGCTCGGGTGCTGGCGTCGTTGTCGAAAAAGGGTTCAGCGAGTGGCCCTGGGGCAAGGGCGTGGTGCGCCTGGAAGCTCCCGCGCGTGCCGACGCGCGCTCCGGCAAGCGCATCGCCATCCTGGCCTTCGGCACCCTGCTGCACCACGCGCTGGCGGTGGGCGGGAAGCTGGGCGCCACGGTGGTCGACATGCGTTTCGTGAAGCCGCTGGACGCTGAGCTGGTGTTGCAGCTGGCGCGCAGCCACGACGCGCTGGTGACGCTGGAAGAAGGCTGCGTCATGGGCGGTGCCGGCAGCGCGGTGCTGGAATGCCTGGCAGCGGCGGGCGTGCTGGTGCCTGTGCAGGTGCTGGGTGTGCCCGATATCTTCACCGAACACGGCGACCCGGCCAAGCTGCTGGCCATGTGTGGGCTCGACGCGGCGGGGATCGAGGCCTCCATCGTGCAGCGTTTCGGCGTGCGGCCCACGCTGGCGGCCGTGAACGGCTGAATCTTTCGCAGCGCGAGGCCGGGGCCGGCCTTACTTCTTGATCTCGGCGCCGTAGATGTCGAAGCTGAAGTACTTGTCGTTCAGCTTCTTGTAGGTGCCGTCGGCGCGCAGTGCGGCCAGCGCCGCGTTCATGGCCTGCAGCAAGACCGTGTCTTCCTTGCGCAAGGCGATGCCGGCGCCGATGCCGAAAAACGCAGGGTCGTCATAGCTCGGGCCGCGCATGGCGAACCCCTGGCCCTTGGGCGTTTTCAGGAAACCCTGGTCCGCGGCCACCACGTCGGCCAGCGTGGCCTCGACGCGGCCGTTGACGAGGTCGAGAAAGACCTCGTCTTGCTTGCTGTAGCGCACGATCTCGCTGCCCTTGAAGGTGGCTGTGGCGTAGCGGTCGTGGATGGTGTTGCGCTGCACGCCGATCCTTCGGCCTTTCAGGCCGTCGGGGCTGATCTCGAACTTCGCATCGGCCCGCGTGACCACTCGCGCCGGCGTGTTGTAGTACTTGTCGGTGAAGGCCACCACTTTGCTACGCTCGGGCGTGATGCTCATCGAAGCCACGATGGCGTCCACCTTCTTAGCGCGCAACGAAGGGATCATGGCGTCGAACTCGACCTGCACCTGCGTGCACGTCACTTGCATACGTCTGCAAATTTCGGCTGCGATGTCGGCGTCGAAACCCGTGACCTTGCCGTCGGGTGCCACGATGCTGAAGGGCGGGTAGCCGCCTTCCATCGCCAGGCGCACTTTCTTGGGCAGCCCGGGCGCGGGTTGTGCAGCAGCGCCTGCGGCGACGCCCAGCAGGACGAGGCCAGCGATGAAGGGCAGGAGGGCGGCGCGACGCGGCATGGCAATCCTTGGTGGTCAGGGTGTGAGGGGCACGAACAAAGGGCGCTGCACGCGCACCTACAGGCGCACCGGCAGGATATCCAATCTCATGCGGTCAGGGTGCCTCAAGCGACTTTCGCATCCTGTGCAGGGGCCCGGCGCGCCACGGCCTGCAAGCTCTTTCAACGCAGCCCGTGGCCCTGGCGTGACGCAGGTCACAGCTGGGGGCACGTGTAGGAATTTGCCCTACAGACGCGCTGGAAGAACGGGGACTGAAGCCACGGAGATGGGCTGATGTCTCAAGCCAGTTCCACTCCCTAGAGTTCGGTTCATCGGCTGGTTCCTTCCAGCTACCACGACGAACCCTGAACTCACCGCCGGAGCAGCCCCATGAATACCGAACAGATCCTTGCCGAAATCCGCGAAGCCAACCTGTCCTACCTGATGCTGGCCCAGAGCCTGGTGCGCGCTGACAAGGAGCAGGCCTTGTTCCGTCTGGGCGTCAGCGAGGAGACCGCGAGCCTGATCGGCGCGCTGACCTCGGCCCAGATGATGAAGGTGGCCAACGGCAACACGCTGCTCTGCCGCTTCCGGATGGACGACGACATGGTGTGGAACCTGCTCACCAACCACGGCAAGGGCGCCGCGAACGACGGCATGAGCCGGCTGCATGCTTCCATCCTGATGGCCGGCCGCCATCAGGAAGCGGCATAAGTCACTGCTGCCAGCCCTATACCCACAAGACACCAGGACGGAGAGAACACCATGGCACGCAACAAGAGCATCCTCACCGAAGCCCGGCAGATCGAACGCGCGGTGACGTTGATCAACCTGGGCGCGCGGCTGCAGGTGCTGGAAAGCGAAACCGACCTCAGCTACGAGCGCTTGCTGCGCCTGTACAAGGAAGTGGCGGGCAAGAGCCCGAGCAAGGGCCAGCTGCCGTTTTCTACCGACTGGTTCATGACCTGGCAGCCGAACATCCACGCGAGCCTGTTCCTGAACATGCACGAGTACCTGAACAAAACGGCGGCACTGGACGAGATCGACGCCGTCATCAAGGCCTACCAGCTCTACCTGGAACAGATGCAGGCCCAGGGCCTGGAGCCGCTCTTGTCCGTCACCCGCGCCTGGCGCCTGGTGAAGTTCGTCGACAACGGCATGCTCACGATGACGGCCTGCAGCAAGTGCGGCGGCCACTTCGTGACCCACCCGCATGAAATCGCCCGCCACTACATCTGCGGCCTGTGCCACCCGCCCGCGCGTGCCGGCAAGGGCAAGCTGGCCGGCAGCCTGGGTGCCGAGTACGGCTCCGCGCACGCGCATTGAGGCCACACGCGCTTGACACGCCGCACAGGCATTCGGTCACGAAAAACCGTGACTTTGCTGCTCAAGGCGCAACGCCGTTGGGTCGATAACAGTCAGAGAGTCAGCGTTCATTGTTCGTCTCCTCCTGGCACAGATCTCTGTGCTTTTCAGCGGGTCCTTCGGGGCCCGCTTTTTTTGTTCTGACGGACTGCAGCGCAGAACTGCACCGGCGCTGCCCGGCTTATCCGTGCTTGCCCGGAACGTGCGCGGCAGAAACTGGCAGCCAGCATGCGCCCCGTCTCCGTTCCTGTTCCCGTACCCGCGTCCGTCACCACCCCCACGGGCTGGGCTGCGCGCCTGCCTTGGCCGCTGCCGGCGCTGCTGGTGTGGGCCGGCGGCTGGGTCTCGTGGCTGATGCTGGCGCATGGCGGCATGTCACCGGCCTGGGCGTTCGGCTTGGCATTGGTGACCAGCACCGCCGCCGCGCTGGCCTGCGCAGGGGGCTGGCGGCGCGGCATCGCTGCAGCAGGCTTTCCGCTGTCGGCACTGGCGCTGGGCGCGGCCGCCGCTTTGCCGCCCTGGGTGTGGCTCTTGCTGTTGCTGCCGGTCCTGGCTCTCTACCCTGTGCGCGCCTGGCGCGATGCGCCGCTGTTTCCCACCCCGCCCGACGCGCTGGCGGGCCTGGATGCCGTGGTCGGCGTGCCGTTGCGCGTGCACGACGCCGGTTGCGGCCTCGGGCATGGCCTGGTGGCCCTGCACCGGCTGTGGCCGCAGGCCCGGTGCAGTGGCGTGGAATGGAGCCCGCTGCTGGCGATGATCGCGCGCTGGCGCTGTCGGGCCAGCCGAATTCCTGCACAGGTACGGCGCGGCGACATGTGGGCCGCTTCCTGGGCCGACCACGACCTCGTCTACCTCTTCCAGCGCCCAGAAAGCATGACGCGTGCGTTCGCGAAGGCGCGCGCCGAAATGGCGCCGGGCGCCTGGCTCGTGAGCCTCGAGTTTCCGGTGCCGAATGAGGTGCCGGCAGCCTGCCTGCAGGGCGAAGGGCGCAGGCCCTTGTGGGTCTATCAGCCGGTGCCGGTGCGGCTCCCCTCAACACTGACGGCAGGCGGCCGATAACTGAGCCAAGCCCAGCAGCAGCGTCTTGGCTGACAGCGGCACCTTTGCGGATCACTCCACATGTTCGTCATCATCGGTTGGGTCGTCGTGTTTGTATGCGTCTTTGGCACGTTCATCGCCCACGGCGGCAACATGGGCCCGATCCTCAAGGCGCTGCCTTGGGAAATGGCCATGATCGGCGGCGCCACGCTGGGCGCCTTCCTGGCGAACAACCAGATGAAGGTCATCAAGGCGACGATTGCCGGCTCGCTGAGCTGCTTCAAGGGCAGCAAGTACACCAAGGCGCGCTACATGGAGCTGCTCGCTCTGATGTTCGACATCCTGCAGAAGGCGCGCAAGGAAGGCCTGATGTCCATCGAAAAGGACGTCGAGGAACCACACAGCAGCCCGCTGTTCCAGAAGTACCCCAACGTCGGCAACGACCACCACGTCACCGAGTTCATCACCGACTACCTGCGCATGATGGTCTCGGGCAACCTCAACGCGCACGAGATCGAGTCGCTGATGGACAGCGAGATCGAGACCCATCACCACGAGGCCCATGCGCCGGTGGCCGCCATTCAGCGCGTCGCCGGCGGCCTGCCTGCCTTCGGCATCATCGCGGCCGTTCTCGGCGTGATCAAGACCATGGGCAGCGTCGGTCAGCCGCCAGCGGTGCTGGGCGCGATGATCGGCTCGGCCCTGGTCGGCACCTTCCTGGGCATTTTGCTGGCCTATGCCTTTGCGGAACCGATGGCCGGCCTGCTGGAGCAGAAGGTCGAGGAAGGCAGCAAGGAGCTGCAGTGCATCAAGACCACGCTGCTGGCCAGCATGCAGGGCTACGCGCCGCAAGTCGCCATCGAATTCGGCCGCAAGGTGCTGTACAGCGGCGACCGCCCCAGCTTCGGCGAACTCGAAAGCCACGTGAAGGGCAAGAAATGACCGTCCTCACCGCCACTGGCGCCGTGCGCCTTGGCTGCCTGAGCGGGCAGCGCAGCTTGCCGTGGGGCCCGGTGCTCGCACCGGCGCCGCGATTGACCGCTATCGCAAAGTCTGCAGGCATCAAGCCCTTGCTCGGGACCGGCTCCGCCGGGCCGTCGCAAGAGCCCCCTCGGGGGGTGGCGAAGGCGCGCAGCGACAAGCCTGGGGGTCCGTGATGGCTGGCGACGCGAAAAAGCTGCAGCCGATCATCATCAAGCGCGTCAAGAAGGGCGGCCATGCCGCCCATGGCGGCGCCTGGAAGATCGCCTACGCCGACTTCGTGACCGCCATGATGGCCTTCTTCCTGCTGATGTGGCTGCTGGGCAGTACCACCGAGGGCGACAAGAAAGGCATTGCCGACTATTTCGGCAGCCCGCTGAAAGTGGCGCTGCTGAATGGCGGCAGCGGCTCGGGCGATTCTTCCCACGTCATCAAGGGCGGCGGCCAGGACCTCACGCGCAGCACCGGGCAGGTCAAGCGCGGCGAGACCGAAGCAACGCGCGCCACCGTCAACATCCACCAGTTGAAGGCCGAGCAGATTCGTGCCGAGATTGCGCGGCTGGAAAACATCAAGCGCAAGATCGAACAGAAGATCGCTGCCAACCCCAAGCTGGAAGGGCTGGGCAAGCAGTTGCTGCTGGAGATGACGCGCGACGGCCTGCGCATCCAGATCGTCGATGCCGAAGGCCGGCCGATGTTCGCCAGCGGCAGCCCCGTGGTGCAGCCGGTGATGCGCGATGTGCTGCGTGAACTGGGCAGCCTGCTGGCCGAAGTGCCCAACCGCCTGACGCTCGAAGGCCACACCGATGCCATGCCGTTCGGCGGCAGGTTCGGCAGCAACGAGCGCGGCTACAGCAACTGGGAACTCAGCAGCGACCGCGCCAACGCCTCGCGCCGTGAGCTCATCACCGGCGGCTTGCCCGATGACCAGGTGCTGCGCGTGCAGGGCCTGGCGGCCAGCAACCCCTTCGACCGCCGCGACCCCGCTTCGCCGGCCAACCGCCGCATCAGCATCGTGGTGATGACGCGCGAGGCAGAAGATGCGCTGTTTCGCGCCACGCCTGAAATGACCGAGCCCGCATTGCCTGCCGGTCCTGCGCCAGAAGCCACGGCGGCGCCCTCAAGTCCCCCGTCGGCGCTCCGATAACTTTCCAAGTTCCCATCTGCCGAGACCCGCTTCCATGAGCACGCCCACCGATCTGAAATTCCTCATCGTCGACGACTTCTCCACCATGCGGCGCATCGTGCGCGGCCTGCTCAAGGAGATGGGTTGCCACAACGCCGACGAGGCCGAAGACGGCGCCGTGGCCCTGTCGATGCTGAAGCAACAGAAGTACGACTTCGTGGTGTCGGACATCAACATGCCCAACATGAACGGCTTCGACCTGTTGAAGGCGGTGAAGGCCGAAGACAGCCTGAAGCACATCCCTGTGCTGATGGTCACGGCCGAGGCGCGCAAGGAAGACATCGTGATGGCAGCGCAAAGCGGGGCAGCGGGCTACATCGTCAAGCCCTTCACGAAGGCGACGCTGGAAGAGAAGGTGCAGAAGATCCTGCAAAAACTCGCCGCCACCGCCTGACCCCGCTGCACGGAGCACAAGAAATGAGAATGGAAGACATCGGTTCGATGAAGCTCGCCGAGGCGCCTGCCGCCTCTCCAGAAGTATTCCAGCAGATCGGCACCATCACGCGGCTGCTGCACGACACCATGCAGCAACTGGGCGTCATGCCCAAGCTGCAGATCGCGACCGACGGCATCCCCGATGCGCGCAGCCGCCTGACCTACATCGCACACAAGACGGCCGCCGCTGCCGAGAAAGTGCTGAACTCGGTGGACGCGGCCAAGGCCGACCACGCCGCCATCAGCGACGCCACGCGGGCGATGGCCGCCGCCATCGTTGCCGACCCTGTGAAGGCCGTGGCCAGCGGGGCGCTGATGAATTTCGTCGAGGACGTCGAAGCGCGCACCGCGCGCATCGACAACCATCTCACCGACATCATGATGGCGCAGGACTTCCACGACCTCACCGGCCAGGTGGTGGCCAAGGTGGTGAGCCTGGCCAACGAACTGGAAGACAGCCTCGTGAAGCTGCTGGTGAGCGTGGTGCCGCCCGAGCAGCGCGAGAAGGTCGACCCCAACGTGCTCAACGGCCCGGTCGTCAACGCCGAGGGCCGCACCGACGTGGTGGCCAACCAGGGCGAGGTGGACGACCTGCTGGCCAGCCTGGGGTTCTGAGGCCGCGGGCGACCCGCCCGCGACACTTCGGCAAGAAGGCCGCGCTCCCCGCAACCCGGGGGCGCGGCCTTCTCGCGTTCGGGGCCGGTTGCCAGGTCTGCTGAGCCCAGGCCGACGACGTACGCGTCGGCATCAGGCGGCAGGGTCGGCGGTGGGCCGAAGAGCTTCGCCTTTGCACCGCTTATCGCGCTCAAGTCTTCGGGGCCGCGCGGCACCATCACAGGGCTCCCTGCTCTAGCGCCTGCGCTGCCCATCCGGCCATGTCCCAGTCCGATTCCGCCCAAGACCGCCAGCTGCCCGCCACCGAGCGGCGCCTGAAGAAGGCGCGCGAGGACGGGCAGGTCGCGCGTTCACGCGACCTGGGTCACTTTGCCGCACTCGGCGGTGCGGTGGCGCTGCTGGCCGCCGTGGCGCCGCTGCTCGGCGAATGGATGAGCGAGCTGATGACACAGGGCCTGCGCTTCGATGTGCAGGGCGTGCAGAACCCCGCGGCCATGGGCGAGCGTCTGTCCGATCAGACGCTGCGCCTGCTGGTCGTGCTGATTCCGATGTTTGCGGTGATGGTGGCCGGCGCGCTGGCCAGCGGCCTCCTGGCCGGGGGCTGGAACTTCACGATGAAGGCCCTGGAGCCGAAGTTCGAGAAGCTCAACCCGCTCAGCGGGCTGCAGCGCGTGTTTTCGGTGGACCAGCTGACCGACACGCTGAAGGCCAGCTTCCTGGCCCTGCTGCTGGGCGTGCTAGGCGGTGTCTACCTGTGGCAGCACTGGATGGAGCACGTGCAGATGCTGTCCATGCCGCTGCCCACGGCAATGGGCACCGCCGGCACGCTGCTGCGCAACGGTTTGCTGTTGCTGGTGGGTCTGCTGGCCACGTTTGCGCTGGTGGACGTGCCGCTGCAACGCTTCATGCACGCACGCCGCTTGCGCATGAGCTTCCAGGAGGTCAAGCAGGAGCACAAGGAAACCGAGGGCAATGCCGAAGTCAAGGGCCGCATGCGCGCCAAGATGCGCGAACTGGCCAGCCGCCGCATGCTGGCCGCCGTGCCGCAGGCCGACCTGGTGGTGATGAACCCCACCCACTTCGCGGTGGCGCTGAAGTACGACGAATCGAAGATGGGCGCGCCGCGCGTGGTGGCCAAGGGCGCCGACCTGCTGGCGCTCAAGATTCGCGATCTGGCCAAGGAGCACAAGGTGCCGGTGTTGCAGTCGCCGCCGCTGGCGCGCGCGCTCTACGCCCACAGCGAAATCGACCAGGAGATTCCGGCGCGCCTGTTCAGCGCCGTGGCCCAGGTGCTGGCCTGGGTGTACCAGCTGCGCGACGCCGCAGCCCAAGGCCGCATGGCGGCCGCCGATGCGCCCACGCCCGAGGTGCCGGCCGATCTGGACCCGCTGAACCCCGCCTATGCAGCCGCAAAGCTGAGCAAGTTCCCGCAGGAGCCTGAACTGTGAATGCCCTCGTTACCCGCCTGAACACCTGGTTCGGCCCGGCGCAGAGCGCGGTCGTCAAGGGCCTGGTGCTGCCCACCTTCGTCGTGCTGATGCTGGCGATGATGGTGCTGCCGCTGCCGCCCTTCATCCTGGACCTGCTCTTCACCTTCAACATCGCGCTGGCGCTGGTGGTGATGATGGTCAGCGCGCAGATGGTCAAGCCGCTGGACTTCGCGGCCTTGCCCACGGTGCTGCTGGTGACGACGCTGCTGCGGCTGAGCCTGAACGTGGCTTCCACCCGCGTGGTGCTGATGGAAGGCCACACCGGCCCCGGCGCCGCCGGTGCGGTGATCGAGGCTTTCGGCAACTTCCTCATCGGTGGCAACTTCGCCGTCGGCCTGATCGTCTTCGCCATCCTGGTGGTCATCAACTTCGTCGTGGTCACGAAGGGCGCGGAGCGCATCGCCGAAGTCGGCGCCCGGTTTGCGCTGGATGCCATGCCCGGCAAGCAGATGGCCATCGACGCCGACCTGAATGCCGGCCTCATCGACGAGAAAATGGCGCGCCAGCGCCGCTCTGAAGTCGCCGAAGAAGCCGACTTCTTCGGCTCGATGGACGGTGCCAGCAAGTTCGTGCGCGGCGACGCCATGGCCGGCCTGCTGATCCTCTTCATCACCATCGTCGGCGGTTTCATCATCGGCCTGGCGATGCACGACATGAGCGCCGGCGAAGCCGCCAGCACCTACGTCACGCTGGCCGTGGGTGACGCGCTGGTCGCCCAGATTCCGGCGCTGCTGATCTCGGTGGCCAGCGCGATGGTGGTCTCGCGCGTGGGCAAGGAACAGGACATCGGCACGCAGATTCGCGGCCAGGTCTTCGATTCACCGCAGGCCCTGGGCGTGGCTGCGGGTGTGGTGGCGCTGCTGGGGCTCATCCCGGGCATGCCGCATCTCGTCTTCCTGCTCGTGGCCGCCGGCCTCGGCTTGCTGGCGTGGCAGCTGATCAGGCAGCGCAAGAAGGTCACGGAGGCGCCCGAGCGCAGCATCGGTGCCGACGCTCAGCCGGCCAATGCCGAAGCCAGCTGGGACGACCTGACGCCGGTGGACACACTGGGCCTGGAAGTGGGGTACCGGCTGATTGCGCTGGTGGACAAGGCACGCCAGGGCGACCTGCTGGCGCGCATCAAGGGCGTGCGCAAGAAGTTCGCGCAGGACGTCGGCTTTCTGCCGCCGCCGGTGCACATCCGCGACAACCTCGTCGAGCTGAAGCCCAGCATGTACCGCGTGACGCTGCGCGGCGCCATTGCCGGCGAGGGCGAGGCCTTCCCCGGCATGTTGCTGGCCATCAACCCCGGCGGCGTGTCTGCTTCGGTGCAGCAGCAACTGCCCGGCACGCGCACCACCGACCCCGCCTTCGGCCTGCCTGCGGTGTGGATAGAAGAGCGCCACAAAGAGATGGCGCAGATGGCTGGTTTTACGGTCGTTGATTGCGCGACTGTGGTTGCGACACATCTTTCACACTTGATGCAGGTTCACGCGGCCAAGCTGCTGGGCCGAGTGGAAACCCAGCAACTCGTCGAGCACGTCACGAAGCTGGCTCCCAAACTGATCGAGGATGTCGTGCCCAAGATGGTCGGAATCGCCACCCTGCAGCGTGTGCTGCAACTCCTGCTGGAAGAGGGTGTGCACATCCGCGACATGCGTTCCATCGTCGAGTGCCTGGCCGAACATGCCAGCACCGTCACCGAGCCCGGCGAACTGGCGCGCCGCATCCGCGTGCACCTGGCGCCTGCCATCGTGCAGCAGATCTACGGCGCCACCCGCGAACTCGATGTCATTGCGCTGGACCCCGAGCTCGAGCGCCTGGTCACGCAGGCCCTCACCAGCCCGCATGGCGCGGCACTCGACCCGAACGTGGCCGATACGCTGAGCCGCAGCGCGGCCGAGACCGCGGCCAAGCAGGAAAACCTGGGCCACCCGGCCTGCCTGCTGGTGCCCGACCTGATTCGCGCGCCGATGGCGCGCTTGCTCAAGCGCGCCGCCCCCCGCCTGAAGGTGCTGGGGCACAGCGAGATTCCTGAAACCCATTCGATCCGCATCGGCTCGATCATCGGAGCAAACGCATGACCCCCAAGCTCACTGTCGTTCGCTGCCCCCCGGTGGGGGCGTTGACCTCCCTTGAGACAGCTCTGCGGGAGTTCGCATGAACCTGAAGCGCTTCACCGCCCGCACATCCCGCGAGGCCCTGGCCCTGGTCAAGCAGGCATTCGGCGAAGACGCCGTCGTCATGTCCACCAAGCCCTGCGCCGACGGCGTGGAAGTGCTGGCGATGGCCCCGGAAAGCCTGCAGCAGCTGGAACGCATGGGGGCGCATGCCGAGACCATTCAGGCACCGCGCCTGCCGCTGGCGCAGCCACAGCAGCCGGCTGGTGCCCGCGCTGCCGCGCCCACCAGCCCCTTGCGTGAACGGGCAGTGCCGCGCGCGATTGCAAGAGATCAGCCGCGTCAGGACGTTCGCCACGAGCCCAGCTTCGACGACGGCGTGGCGCAAGACGTGGAACAGCTGCAGATGAGCACGCTGTCGTTCCAGGACTACGTGCGCCAGCGCATGCTGAAACGCCGCGACAGCGAAATGCAGGCAGAACGCGCTGCCGCTGCCGCTGCCGAGCCGGCCATGCCCGCTTTGCTGCCGCCCAGCGTGGCGCCCATCGCCGCCGCCCGCGCCCGTGCCGCGCACCGCGAAGCCCCAGCGCAGGCCGCGCCACGCGACGTGCCCGTGCTGCGCGAAGAGGTGCGTTTGCATGAGCCGGCAACGATGCAGACGAACGTACAGGCGAACGTGCGCACGCCCATGGCCAGCGCCGCCATGCAGGCCATGCCCGCCGTGCCGGCACGCGGTGAACAGATCGAGATGATGAGCGAGCTGCGCAGCATGCGCGGCCTCATCGAGCAGCGCTTCGGCGCTCTGGCCTTCATGGAAAAGCTGCAGCGCCAGCCGCGCCAGGCCCAGCTGGCGCAGCGCCTGCTGGACACCGGCTTTTCGCCGGCGCTCATCCGCAAGTTGCTCGAAAGCCTGCCGCCCGAAGGCGACGAGTTGCAGTGGGCTTCAGGCGTGCTGGAACGTAACCTGCCCACCGGCGAGCGTGAATCGCCGCTGGAAGAAGCCGGAGGTGTCTACGCCATGATCGGCGCCACCGGTGTCGGCAAGACCACCAGCACGGCCAAGCTGGCCGCAGCCTTCGCCACGCGCCACGGCGCGGCCCACCTGGGCCTGATCACACTCGACGCCTACCGCGTCGGCGCCCACGAGCAGCTGCGCACCTACGGCCGCATCCTGGGCGTGCCGGTGCACACCGCGCACGACCGCGCATCGCTCGAAGACCTGCTGGAGCTGCTGAGCGCCAAGAAGATGGTGCTCATCGACACCGCCGGCATGGCGCAGCGCGACACCCGCACCCGTGAACTGCTGGACATGCTGTCGCACCGCACCATCCAGCGCCTGCTGGTGGTGAACGCCAGCGCGCAGGGCGAGACGATCGAGGACCAGCTCGCCGCCTATGCCGCGCCGAGCTGCCGCGGCATCGTGCTGTCCAAGCTGGACGAAGCGGTGAAGCTGGGCCCGGCGCTGGATTCGATGGTCCGCCACAAGCTCAAGGTGCTGGCCATCGCCAACGGTCAGCGCGTGCCCGAAGACTGGCACCGCCTGAGCGCCAACGCGCTGGTGCAACGTGCGCTGCGCAGCACCGGCGGGCCGGCCTGGCGGCTGGACGACAACGACGTGAGCCTGATCTTCGCCGGCATGCCGGCGGTGAAGGCCGCTGCCGGCGCACCGCCTTGCGCCCAGGTTCGGGCCTGAGAGGCTGAGAGTCTTTCGATCATGCCCACTCATCACGCCAAAAGACGCCCGCTCGTCGTTGCAAATGCGCGCCATAGCCCGAGCTATGGCTGTGCTTTGCGCCTGGATCGGACGCCTTTTGACGCGCTGCTCGGACACGCTCGAAAAACTCTCAGCCTCTGAGCCCGAAGAGCACGAGGAAGAACCAACCGCCATGCGCAACTTCTACCCACCTTCGGACCGCATGCCGCTGGACCAGGCAGACGGCCTGCGACGGCTCTTCGCCGGCCGCCGCCGGCACGTGCTGCCGCTGGCTGCGAACGCACACGTGGCCTTTGCCGGGCTGGTGCTCGACCGGCTCGCTGCGGTGCTGGCCGGGCAGGGGCTGGAAGTGCTGGTGGTCGATGCCGCCAACACCTCGCCGCCGCCGCATGAACTGGCCGGCGTGGACCTGGCCGCCTGCATCGAGACCATCGCGCCGCGCGTGGCCTACCTGCCGGCACGCGGCCTGCCCAAGGCCTATGTCGACACGCGCGGCTCGGCCGGCGCTTTCATCGACGCCGTGCAGCAGGCCGCGCCGCAGGTGGAAGTGATGCTGCTGCACGCCGAGGCCAGCGACCTTGCGCGGCTGTTGAAGCACCGCGCCGCGCGCCCCATCCTGCTCGGCGCCGACCACCCCGAAAGCGTCAAGCACGCTTATGCCAGCGCCAAGCTGCTGGTCAACCGCTGCGGGCTGATGACCTACGACCTGCTGCTGGCCGCGGGGCCGCAGTCGCCACGCGCTGCCGCCATACCGGCCAGCCTGGGCGGCTGTGCAGAGAACTTTCTCGGGGCGATGTTGCGTCACAGCGCCCTGGTCGACCCGGCTGGCGACATCGCCGGCCCGGCCGATGCGGCGCTGGCGCGGCTGCTGGCCGAGCAGATGGCGCTGGACGACAGCGCCAGCGGTGCCTGGTTGCCGGCTGCCGCGGCGCCTTTGCTGGCCGCGCCGATCGCCCGCCAGGCCCAGAACAAGAACCGTTCGTTTTCTCAGTAGAGCTCAGCAGAGCTCAGTAGAGGCATGCACATGTACACCGCCAAGGGACAACTCGACGCCGGCGCACTGCTCAAGCAGTACCAGCCGCTGGTGCGCCGCCTCGCTCACCAGATGATCGCCAAGCTGCCGGCCAACGTCGAACTCGACGACCTGATCCAGGTCGGCATGATCGGCCTGAGCGATGCGCTTTCCCGCTTCGACGCCGCGCAGGGCGTGCAGTTCGAGACCTTCGCCACCCAGCGCATCCGCGGCGCCATGCTCGACGAGTTGCGCGGCAACGACTGGATGAGCCGCGGCGACCGCCGCCACCAGCGCAGCATCGAAGCCGCCGTGCACAAGCTGGAACAGCGCCACGGCCGCGCACCCAGCGAGAGCGAGATCGCGCGCGAGATGGGGCTGAGCCTCGTCGACTACCAGGAGCTGCTGGGAAAGGTGCGCGGCACCCAGCTCATCTACCTGGAAGACATGAGCGGCGACGACGGCGACGACGACTACCTCGACCGCCACGTGGCCGACAACACCGCCAACCCGCTGGCGCGCATGCAGGACCAGCGCATGCGCGAAGCGCTGGTGGAAGCCATCAAGAACCTGCCCGAGCGCGAGCAGTACGTGATGAGCATGTACTACGAACACGACATGAACCTGAAGGAAATCGCCGCTGTGCTGGGCGTCACCGAAAGCCGCGTCTGCCAGCTGCACAGCCAGAGCATCGCCCGGCTGCGAACCCGCCTGCGCGAGTGGTGAGCACAGCCGTACTTGACAGGAGTTGCCCATGCCGATGAGCGCCTTTCGCCGTCCCTCCGCCGCACGCACCGAGCCGTCGGGTCCACCCGCCAACGAGGCGGCCAGTGCCAATGCCACCGCCAGCGACTTCGTCGCCAAGCTCGGCCGCCAGGCGTCTTCGTTGGGCCGTGAGGCGGCCGAGGTGCGCGGCGTGCTCGACGACACGCACAAGATCGCCACACAACAAGCCCAGGCGCTGCTGGCGCTGGCGCAGCAGCTGCAAGAGGTGGTGCGCGCGCAGTCCGTCATCGACGAAGAAACCCGCCACGGGCTGCAGGCCGTGGCCCAGGTGGGCGATGCGGTGCAGGGCATCGGCACCGAAGTCACCCGCATCGTCGAGACCTTGCGCCAGGTGTCTGATGCCGCCGGGCAAATCACCAAGATCGCGTTGCAGACACGGCTGGTGGCGTTCAACGCCAGCGTCGAGGCCAAGCGTGCGGGCGAGGCCGGGCGCGGTTTCGGTGTCGTCGCCGACGCCGTGAAGGACCTTGCCGCGCAGGTCGAGCTGTCGTCCAAGCACATCGCGGGCACCGTGGCCCAGCTCGACACGCGCATCGCAGCGCTCGCGCGCGATGTCAGCCGTGAAGCCTCGGTTTCCACCGCAGTCGGCGCCAGAGCGGCGGCCCAGGAAGGCGGCGCCGTGCACCGCGCCATCGACGTGGTCACGCAGGGCGTTCACCGCATCCACGAGGCCAGCCAGGCCAGCCAGCAGGTGTGCACCGGCTTGAGCGGGCAGATGAGCGACATCGAGGTCGAGATGCGCCAGACCACGAAGGCGCTGGAGGGCGCGCTGGCCCGCACCGAGACCTTTCTGAAGATCTCGGAAGAACTGGCCGAGGGCGCCGCCGAAAGCGGCCTGGAGACCGAAGACACGCCCTACATCCGCGCCGTGCAGGACGCCGCCGCGCAGATCAGCCAGCTGCTGGAAGACGCGCTGCGCAGCGGTGCCATTCAACAGGCCGAGCTTTTCGACAGCGACTACCGCGCCGTGCAGGGCAGCCAGCCGCAGCAGCATCTCACGCGTTTCGTGGCGCTGGCCGAGCGCCTGTTTCCGCAGGTGCAGGAAAAGCTGCTGGCACTGTCGGACAAGGTGGTGTTCTGCATCGCTGCCGACCGCAACGGCTACATCGCCTGCCACAACCGCCAGTACAACCAGCCCCAGCGCGCGGGCGACGTGGCCTGGAACACCGCCAACTGCCGCAACCGGCGCATCTTCAACGACCGCACGGGCCTGGCATCGGGCCGCAACACGCGCGCCTTCTTGCTGCAGACCTACCGCCGCGACATGGGCGGCGGCCGCTTCATCGTGATGAAGGAAGCGGCAGCGCCCATCACGGTGGGCGGCAGGCACTGGGGCGGCTTGCGCCTGGCCTTCAGGTTCTGAGCCTGGAGTGCAGCCCAGGCCTGGCGCATCAGGGTTTTTTCCCGACCGGCTCTGTCGCTGGCACGGCAGACTGCCACGGCGCAAGAGGCTGGAAGGGTCACAAGAAGGATGGCGGGGCAGGCGGATCAGGTTCGGCGAGGGAAGGGCCAGGGCACAGCGGTGATCGGTCGCGAGGCTTTTGCGTCGGCTTCAGCGCTTGTTCCGGTGGCGCTTCCTGCGGCAGTGACGGCGGCAGTGACGGCGGCAGTGAAGGTGGCGCTGACGGCGGCCGCGCTGGCTTGCGCGGTCCTGTGGCCGAACGCGGTGCTGGCGCAGCGGGCATCCGCCGAGCTGACGGCCTGCGTGGCCGCCAACCGCCAGGCCGCCGCTGATCTGTTGCAGGCGCGCGAGGGCGAGATACGCCGCCACACCTTGCATGCCGTGCTCGTGTCACGCCTGCAGGGCCTGGGCGGCACATTCAATTCGCTGAAGGCCCTGGCCGCGCGAAACCCGCGCAACCTGGCCGAATGCGAGAGGACCACCGAAGCCGTGAAGGCCGCGCGCGAACAGCTCGAACGCGTCATCGGCACGCCCGAGCAGCTGGCCGAGTGCAATGCCGCCAACAACGCTGGCTACGCTGAAATGCAGGCCACGCTGCTGGCCTTGCAGTCTTCCGGCAAGGCCTCGGTGCCGGCCTTGGAAACGGCGGCATCGCGAATGGACCTGCTGCGCCCTGCGATGTCCCGCGCGGGCCTGACGCTGGCCGACTGCCGCCAGCTCGCGACAGAAGTGCAGGCCGAGAACGCGCAGGTGCAGCGCCTGGTGCCGACGGCGCCCAGGCCCGCGCCGGTTGCAGCTGCAACCGCAACCGCAACGGCAACCGCAACGGCAACCGCAGCCACAACCGCAACCGCAGTGCCGACCGCCGCAGCGGCATCCGCCGCCGCAGCCGCCGCCACCGCATGCCGCGCAGCGCAGACGCGTGACTACAACGAAGTGGCGCGGGCCTACGCCCAGTTTGTCAACGCCGGGTCCCTGGCGCAGGAATGGATGGCACCGCTGCAGTCGCTGAGCGAGCGCCTCACGCGGCTGAGCGTGAGCATCGCCACACCCGGCGCGCCGGGGTGGGATTGCGAGGGTGTCAACCGCGCCCTGGTGCAGGCACGCAGCGACCTCGGGAAACTCAAGCGCTGAGTTTCTCGGTGGGCGGGGCGGGGCGAGGCAGGGCTGGGCGGTTCAGGAGGCACGGCGCAAGGACAAAACCCGCGGCTGTGAGGCGGCGGGTTCGGTGCCAGCGGGCCACGCAGGCCGGCAAAACCAGCGGAACTGCGGCGCGGGCTCAGCCTCTCAGGCCAGCAGCTGCCCGGCGCTGTGCGCGCTGCGGTCGGCGCCACCATGGGCACCGTACAAGGCGGCAGCGGGGTTCGCTGCAGCAGGCATCAGCACGTCCATCGCGCGGTCCAGCGAGGCTGTGGCGCGGGCCAGCGCCTCGCGCTGCGTGGCCACCTGCCCGCTGGCCAGGGCCAGGCGCTGGCGCAGTGGCTGCGGCACGCCGCCGCTGCGGGCTGCGCGGCTGAAATGGTCGACCGCTGCCGACAGCGCAGCGTGCAGCTGGGCTGCCACCGCGTCCACGCCGGCGGCGTCTTGCCGTTGCAGGGCCAGGCTCAGCGCGTTCAGGGCTTCTTCCACGGCGCGCAACGGCCGTTCAAGTTCGGCGGCCTGTTGCAAGGCGTGGCGTTCCTGGGCAGTGGTGATCATGGCGGCTGCCGTCAGCTGAGCTTGCGGCCCAGCAGCTCTTCGGCATTGGTGATCAGCTTGTTGGCGATCGCCTCGGGGTTCACGGTGAACTTGCCGTCGCGGATGGCGGTGGCAATGCGTTCGACCTTGGCCGAGTCGAAAGCTGCTTCGCCAGCACCGCTGGCCAGGCCCTTGGCCGCCGCAGACAAGGCCACCTCCGTGCTGGGCACGGTGGGGTTCTTGATCGGCATGGGTTCTGTCTTGCGTTCGGCCGGCGCAGTGCCGGGCGGCTTGGTATCGATAGGACCGATTTTCATCTTGGACTCCTGTCAGGGGCACAGCGGGGGTGCTTACCCAACGACATAGACGCTGTATCGGACGCGGCTGCAATGAACTTTAGCCCCGCGGCTGCAAATTTCT
>JBBSCV010000001.1:0-42406 GCA_038249925.1 Burkholderiales bacterium | reverse complement strand
GATTCGCATCCAGAGCGACAGGCGGAGGTTGCTCAAACGTGCGGTGTGAGCGCGTTGACCGTGCAGTGCTGGCTCGATTCAGCGCGCGCTCTTGCGCCCGCTTTCGGCATGAAGGCTCCTAGCGTCGTGAACGGAGACAACATCAAGGCTGTTCCCGCGCCAGATGTCGATCTGCATCGCCCCACTGTCAAGGCGCTTGTCGACCTTACAAAGAGGTTCGACAGCATGGCGGCCAACCATCCAGAACTTCTTCGACAGGCACTTCAGATAGCGACACTTCGTTTCAACCTGCGCCGAAATGACGTGTGCTTTCGAGGCGAAAAGGACGAAAAGGACGCCCGTACGTTCCTGAAGATGATGGACATCGCGGGACTGGTGCCGGAGCGGAGCCGGTTGACCGTCAGACGCGTTGATCCTGCGGACACAAAATTGCCCCACTGGTTTCGGGCAGTCCGCGCCCGAGAGCTCGCGGTGAAGCGCTTGCCATCACCAGGGACTTCAAGCAGCCAGGCCAAGTCGTACGCGCGCTGGGTCGGAGTTCAGCTCTGCAGCCCCAACGGCGAGGCCGAGGGGCAGGCTTGGCGAATTGGCCTGTTTCTGGCCAGCATTGCGCATTCGCGGGCTGGTGAAGCAATCTGATCCATACCTTCCCAGCACGACGACTCCCTCACCCCACCCAGAACACCGCATGCACGATCTCACCACGATTCACATCGCCGGATTCGCCTTGTACGCCGCCGCGATCTTTGCCGGGCCGCTCATCTGGATTCGACAAGGGAGTACGGCCCTACGCGAGGCCGCGAAACTCGGCATCGACGACACTTTTTAGTCAAACATCCAGGAATCCATCTGGAACCGTGGTGCTGGTCTGTTGAAGTTAGGCCATGAGGCTAGCTGGCGTGGGCCAACTGCCCCTTCACCACGCTCGCACACGCGTTGTCCGCATCGATCAGCACGGCGAGCCGGGCAGTTTCCTTGTTGGCCATTCGTTCGCTCCCCCTTGGATTCTTGCCTTCGGGCCTTTGGTTGCCGTGAGCGGCCTCAGCCAGTGATGGCCCTGTTGAGCCCGGATCGAGCGCCGTAGTTGTCAGCAGACAGCATGGCCGATGCACGGCTCGCGATCTCGGCCCCGGGCAACCCGGCGGCAGCTGCGGCTGTCAGCCAGAGCCGGCATGCGAGTTCAAAGGCTCCGCCGACGTAGCCGCCATCGTCATCAACCCGCTCGAAGACCACGTGGTCTAGGTCTAGAAATGCTGCAAACAGCACCATCGACTCGCCCGGAAAGCGCGGCAGCACTTCGCGCCGTACCTGCGTCACCCACACATTCAGCTCGCGGCCAAACGCTGAGGCGTCCTGGCAGCGAACGAAGCGATCGTCGGTCTCCCATCTTTGCAGTTGCCGAGTGAACTGCGCACTTAGCGAAGCCGGGTCGTCGCGCAGCCTCAGCCGCTCCAGACGGGCGTAGACCGGCGCATGGTCCTCGGCCAACTCCAACAGCACCTGCGCCAGCGTTGGTGCATCCTGGAGCGCCAGGAAGCTGGCGAGCCTTTCCCTGTCACCGATGAATTCCATGAGTACATTTTGCGGTCGCTAAAGGCCAGTGGTCACGGTGCGCGCCAGCACAATGCGCAGCGAAGCAGGAGTACCAGCCATGCCTACGCCCACCCTCACTCGCACACGCACACGCACACGCACACGCACACGCACACCATTGGACGGCGTGTCGGGCGACGTGTTTCAGGAATTCGCAGAGTTCGTGCGCCGCGCGGCACCTCGCTGGGTGGGAGGCAGCCGCAGCCTGAATCGACTGACGCTGCGCCGCGTCCATCACCGCGAGCTGGCCCGCAGCCGTCGTCTCGGCTATCGCCTCGTGAACGCGCCGGTGTCGCCTGTCGCCTCAGCCCGGGGCATCCGTCGGCGCAGGCGCTGAACCGTCGTCTTCCTCCGTGTCTTCGCTAGGAGCAGTACCCAGGCGCGTCACCAGTTCCAGCGGCTTGGGCCGGTACAAGACGCCGTCGCCGCAGCCCCGGTCCACCCAATCCAGTGCCATTGCCGTGTAGGCCGGCGTCCAGGTTTCGCCGGTGCGCAGCTGCAGCGCCGGGTTGGGAAGGTAGTGGCCGTTCCTGGCCCGCACCCACAGCTTGCGGGCCGGCTGGTAAGCACTGCCCACCTCGGCGCGCGCCAGCACCTGGTTGACGTAGCTGCGTTTGCGGCGCTTGTCGGCCCACAACCAGGCGGGCAGCTGGGCCAGCACCTCGTGCAGCTGTTCGGCGAAGAAGCCCTTCGGGTACTTGTGCGGTTCGACCTGGCGCGTCACGCATTGCGACCACTGGGTCTTCAGGCCGGCGAGCATCAGCATCAGCACCCAGTACTCGCCCTGGCGCCTTTCCAGCCGAACGAGCCGGCCGTCGGTCTGCACGTCCAGCGCTGCCGGGCCCAGCAGCGGGAAGACCGCTGGCAGGCCGGTGGCTGCGAACCCGGGCTCTTGCAGCGCGCGGCTGAGGGCGCAGTCCCAGGCGGTGTGGCCGAAGTCGTCGCGCACTTGCGGGTCGGCGCCCTTGTCCAGCAGGGCCTGCACCAGGGGTACATTGCCGGCCATCGCGGCCAACATCAGCGGCGTGGCGCCCACGGGTGTGGCGTGGTCGGGGCCGTGCACGTCGGCTTGCTGCAGCAGGTCCTTGAACTTCTTGGCTTCCCAGGGTTGCAGGTGGCGTTGGCGCACCGCCGCAACGGTCTTGCGCGTCAGTGCCTGAAGCCGGTCCCAGCGGTCGTCCTTGAAGGCGTAGCGGCTGGGCATGACCGTGCCTGCGCCAACGAACTCGCCGTCGTCAAGCAGTTGCCTGGCAGCTGCGAAGTTGGCCTTGCCCAGCGCCGTGATCCATTCATGCTGGCCGTGCCAGAGGGCGTAGTCGAAGATCGTCTGTCGCGGCTTGCTGCTGGGGTTCTTCGGGTCGAGTGCTTTGGGCAGCAATTCTTCGATCAGCGTTTTGCTCCAGGGCGTCCATGGCACGGGTTTGTGCTGCAGGAAGGAATCGCGGATGGCCTGGGCCTGCTCTTCCTTGCCCTGCAGCTGCAGCTTGCGCGCTTCCTGCGCCCATTCCTCGCGGGTGGACGCCCGCACGGCTTGCGCCTGTGCCTCGCCCGCCTGCAAGCCAAGCAACGCCAGCAGCGGGTGGTCGACGTCGGGCTCCACCAGCGTCAGTGTCTGCACGGCACGCGTCATGGCCACGTACAGGGCGTTGACGTAGAACTTGTAGATCTCTAGCGACTTGTCGGCCTTGTCTTTGGCGCGGCGGAAGTCGAGTTCTTCGACTTCGAGGTCGGCGGGCTGCACGCCATCGCAGACCTCGGCATAGGCCTGGCGCTGGCCCGAGACCAGGTCCACCAGCAGCACATGCGGGTACTCCAGGCCCTTGGCTTCGTGAACGCTGAAGACCAGCGGCGTGCGGAAGCGTTCGCGGGCCGCCGGCTTGTCGTCGTCGCGCAGCACGATCACCGCGTGCTGGGCTGATTGGCGGGTGGCTGCGTCCAGCGCCTTCACCGCAGCGTCCTTGGCCGCCACCAGCGCCACGCGGCCGGCCTCGGGCGCGGTGCTGCGCACCAGGAAGTTGCTCTCGCGGTCCACTGAGCCGAAGCGTGCCTGCTTGATCTTCAACAGCCGGTTGGCCAGGTCGGTGACGGCGCGCGTGTTGCGGTAGTTGGCCTGCAGCAGTTGCAGGGGCTGCCGCTGTGCGGCGTCGCCAGCCAGGCCGTGCCAGAACAGGCTCTTCAGCGCCGCCCAGCTGAAGAAGTTGGGGTGCACGATCTGGTGGCTGTCGCCGCACAAGATGAACTGGCCGGGCTTCTTCAGCAGGGCCAACACCAGGGCCAGCTGCACGGGCGTCAGGTCCTGCACCTCGTCAATGACGATGAAGTCGTAGGTCGGTCCAGCCGCTTCGGCGATCTGGGTGCGCCAGGCATGGGCGACGAGGTTGCTGTCGTACAGGCCCGCTTCGCCCAGCCAAGCCACGTAGCGCTGGAACAGGCCGTGGGCGACTTTCCGCTGCGCGCCGTTCAGCAGGCTTTGCCGGGTGCCCAGCGCCAGGTAGTCGGAGAGGGACAGGGGCCCGCCGGGCTGGGCGCCAATCACGCCACGGAACTCTTCGAACAGGGCCTGCAGGTCCATTGCGCCTGAAGCGCCTCCCAGCAGGCGCAGCGCCTGGCGGTGGCGGTCGCACCAGGCGGCGAAGGCCGGTAAGGTGACCTCACGGCCGGGCGGCACGCGCAGGGTCTCGAGCAGTTCGCGGTAGCTGAGGAAGTCGACCTCCTGCTTCGGGTTGTCGAAGCCATGGGCCGCGTGCAGCGCGCGGGCGCTTTGAGCCAGGTAGGAGGACAACGTGACGTACAGCACCCGTCCTTCAGCCTCACGCAGCCGGGCCAGCGTGACGGCGGTCTTGCCGGAGCCGGCGGAGCCGATGACGACCAGCGGCGCCGGGTGGCGGTAGGCGCCATCCTGCGCCTCGTCGAAGACGACGGGCTTGTCCAGCAGTTCGAACTGAGTTCGGCCAGGCCCCAGCCAGCGCAGCGGCGTGGCCTCGACACCTAGCGACGGCGCTGCGGCCTCGGTGGCGGGCTCTCGCTCGATCTTGGCCTCGTCCACCACCGCGCCACGCAGGAAGCGGGACTTGTCGTAGGCGTGGTTCTCGATGACCTCCAGCGCCAGGCAGACGGTGACGGTGCCCCCGCCTTCCGACACGCGGGCGAACTGCAGTAGCAGCCGGTTGGCGTAGTCGAGCTTCGCTCGGTAGTACGGGCCGGAGTTCAGCTTCTTGACATCGGCCGAGCGGAAGTCGTCGACCTCGATGGCCGCACGCAGCTTCTCGAAAGCGGGCTTGACTCGGCGGATGTCGAGGTCTTTGTAGAGGAGCAGGCGCACGGGTGGGTCGCGGTGAGGGCCAGGGGATGCGGGGAATTTTCGTCGGCCCCGCTGACGGTCGCAGAGCGACAAACCGCGAGGGAACGATGGCGGATCAAGACTGACCGCCGTCGTTCGAAGGCAGGCATCGTCAGGGCGGCTTCGGCCAGAAGCGGACGCTGACCACCGGTCGCACTACTATCGTCACTACTAAGGATGGCTAGCATCGGCATATGGCGATTGATTGGCAGCTTGAAGATCCAGGGCCCGCCGACGCTCTCGAGCGCTGGTCTGAGAGTTTCTGGTTGCGTATTGACACACCATCAGTATGCGAACCTCCTCTCACTGGAAGATGTACATCCTGAAAGACGGCGATCGCCTCGCAGCTCCCATGAGACCTGCGGCACTTGCAGGCATTCAGCGGTCTGACGTTGAATGCGCGAGCGTGCAATGAGGCTTCGTGTGGCCACCCCCGATCGGCTCCGATATCGCAAGCGGCATGCAATAGGAGCTAGATCCCAAGTGCGGCCAAGTGCCGGAGAAGACGGGGACAACAGTGTTGGAGCGGTTGAAAGTACGTACTTCCGCCGGAAGCTGCACATCCTCGACGAGGCTTCGCAAAGCGAGATCATCGACACGGAGCTGTTGAGCCTCGAGCGATCTGTAGTCATTCTTGGCGAGCCAGGCATGGGCAAGAGCGAGCTCATTGGCGAGCTTGGTCGAGCTTGCGGCGTGGCGCCCGTGTCGGCGACAAGGTTCATGCTAAGCAAGAACCCGGGGGGCTATGTGACCACGGGGTGTCCATTGCTGATCGATGGCTTGGACGAAGCGATCGCGCGTGACGAGAAGGACGCGGTGGACCGGGTTCTCGCCCAGCTCGAAGATGCTAGTCGCCCGAGGTTCGTCCTCTCATGCCGCTCGCGGGAGTGGCAATCGCGTTCGCTCCGCAGCCTGAAGGAGGTCTACGGAGCCGAGCCGCTCGTGGTGTCGATCGAAGAGTTCACTCGAGCGGAAGCCAGCGCGTTCTGGTCGTCGCGCGGATTCATGAGCCCCGTCGACCCGGTTTTTGACGGGTTGGACGAGCAAGGCCTCTCGGACCTCTACCGAAATCCGCTGACCTTGAGCCTGCTCGGCCGTGTCGAAGACAGCGGGAAGCCGCTGCCTGCCACCCGCGCGGAGCTATTCGGACACGTCTGCGAACTGATTTGGCGTGAGGAGAACGACGCTCGCCAAAACACGCACTTGGCGCAAATCAATCAAGAGCAGGCGCTGTCGTCGGCTGGCGCGTGCATGGCGGCGATGGTCTTCGGCGGCGTCGATGCGATCAGGCTGGGCGGGATCGCGGAACGTCAGGAAGGCGAAGTATGGATCGGCGACTTGGAAAGGTTGCCCGGCGGCGCCGTGGCGCGCTCCGTGGTCACGTCCAAGCTTTTCAAGAATGTCGGGGTGGGCCGCGCCGCACCCATTCACCGCGTCATCGCAGAATTTCTAGGCGCTCGTTGGCTTGCCGCTCAAGCGACAGCCAGCCTGAGCCGGCGTCGACTTCTCGCCCAATTTCACGGCGCCGGCGCGGTTCCATCGAGCTTGCGAGGTCTGCATGCCTGGCTCGCGTTTCACAGTCCACACATTTCGACGCGCGTCATTGCCGCCGATCCCTTCGGCTTGCTTCGCTACGGAGAGACGGACCTTCTCGACGCAGCTCAGGCCGCAGCCCTACTTGACGCCCTCGAGCGCTTAGCGCGCACGGACCCTTATTTCCGCGCGCAAGACTGGGATGCCCGCTCCGCGAAGGGGCTTTCCCAGACCTCTCTCGCGCCTAGGATTGATGCGATCCTGGCCAATGTGGGGTCGAACTTCCACCTTCGGACCTTGCTGCTGGAGGCGATCAAGGACACGCCGCTCGCCTCGTCCCTTTCAGCGATCCTCGAAAAACTTGTCTTTGACGAAGCGCGCAGCTTCGGCGAACGTGCGGAGGCGTTGGAAGCGGTGTTTGCACACCGCGGCAGACAGTACTGGCAGACCGCCACGCAGACGTTGCTGGACCAAGCTAGCGATAACGCCGGGCGGCTGGCAGGCCGACTCATCGAGATGCTCCGCTACGACGTTGGCGACGATCTCCTCGCGTCGACACTGCTGGCGGAGCTTGGCCTGCAGGTGTCGCAGTTCCCTCGCGTGCGCGAACGTCAACCCATTAGGTTACGTCGGTTCGAATCGCTGGTTGCCGAGTTGACCCCGTCACGCTCGAAGACGCTGCTCCGCATCATCTGTTCGCGTGTGCCGCCAAGGGCGATCGAAGACCACGACTTTCGGCGGAACCTTTCCGAGGTCCTCGCGCTGCTGCTCTTGCGCGCGCTGCGAGGCGGCGCCATCGAACTCAGGGACGCGCCGTTCGTTTGGGCTTGGCTGGGTCAGGTCAACGAGCGTTCCTCTGCCGACAAGGAAACTCTTGATCAGATCCGTGACACGTTCATCGGGCGCGACGAGTTGCGCCGCCGGATTCAGCGATATGGGATCTGGACCGCCCTCAAATCGAAATCGCTGTGGCAAGCTGAGCAACGCTTACACATGCGAGCCATTGGCCTCGCCGGCAGTACGGAGGACGTCGCCTACTTCTTGCGGGAGGTGACTGCGAAGCGATCGCGCTCGCGGCGCGCGAGGTCCGATTGGCGCGACCTTGTCTGGCTAGGCGTCAGAACCGGAGAGGACAGTGGGACGGTGTTGGCGGCGGCTCGAGCCTTCCCCGCTTTCGGGCTCAAAGAACGCGCGGCCATCCGCCGAGCCACGCATCCGTCAAGGCCTCTGTGGAAGATTCGTCAGGAGGTGGAAGATGCAGCTCGGCGCGCGCGCGACGAGGCGGATCGTCAACAAGCGATTGCCCAGTTCACAGCGCTCGTTCCGAATATCAGAGCGGGTGACATTGATGCGACGTTAAATCCAGCAAAGTTCTACCTGGGCGTTCAGATCACTGCGCAAACCCAGGACAAGATGCCCCCAGAGGAGCGGTTGGTCGCAGTCTTCAACGAGCCACTCGCGAAAGAGTTCGCCGCCGGCTTCGAGGCGACGCTTCATAAGTCGGATTTGCCCAGCCTGCAGCAGATCGCGGACAGCCACCTGCGAGGCAAGATCTGGCATGTCGCCTACCCGCTTGTTGCCGGCTTGCTTCGAAGACATCGCAGCGGCGAAGGGTTCTCGGGAGTGTCTCCCGCCACCCTGAGTAAGGCGCTTCTCATCTGCATGCAGCAGCGCGGACTTTCGCGAGACGACGACAACGACCATCTGCGCGTCGCGCTCGAACAGGCCGTCGCTCCGCAACTTGCTGGCCAGCGCGCCCTTCTGCGCTCTTGGATTGAGCCGTATCTCAACATCCGCCGCTCGCCGCATGATGAGCTCATGGTGATCGAGCATCTGCCGTTGTGGAACGACGCCATGGCATCGCTCGCGCGCGAGTGGCTTCTCGGATACCCAGAGATGGCGGTGGACGCCGAGATAGACCTTGTGAACGCGCTGGCGCGCGCTGGGGAGTCCAGCGCGATCGTCGAGGTAGCCAAGGCTCGCGACGCGGGCATCTACCGGGACGAAGACCAAGCACTCGCTTGGCTAGCGATTGACGTCGCGTATCGGTTCGAAGAAGTCCGTCCCGAGTTGGCGAATATCGGCCGCGACCATCCTCATTTCCTATGGCATCTGCGCGAACGACTGCAGACGAAGCGGCGAGGCCCCCTCGTCGACGCGGGCCTGGAGGTCTTCGCTTGGATCGTCTCCGAGTTCCGGAGCGCATTTCCCCACACCACCATCTCAGGTCTCAGCAGTGGCAACAGAAACGCCTTCGACGCGACGGACTTCCTTGTTGGACTGGCCTCTGCAATCGCGGGCCGCACGTCGGATCAGGCTGCCCAAGTCTTGGCTAAGCTCACAGCGATGCCGAGCGACACCTACTCCGATTTGTTTCGGCACTTGGCTGCCGAGCAGTCGCAGAAGCGAGCGGAGGAGAGCTTCGCACCGCTATCGCCCGCCGAACTGTCAGCGATTCTGACCTCGGGCGCGCCATCCAACATTGACGACCTGCGTTCGGTGGTCGGGGAGGAGCTGGCCGAGGCTCAGAAGGTCTTGTTGGGCGACGACCTAGACCAAGTTCGGGATTTTTGGACCGACCAGAACATCCCTCGCGACGAGAACCGGTGTCGCGACCGTCTTGCGGCTCTTATCCAAGGCCGACTATCCGACTCCTATGGCGTCAGCCGCACGACAGAGGCGGACATGCCGCAGTCGAAACGGGCCGACCTCGCCTTCGCGCGCGGGCTTAAGCTTCTGCCGATGGAGGTCAAGGGCCAATGGCATCCCGAAGTTTGGGATGCGGTGAACTCGCAATTGACGTCGCAATACCTGATCGACTGGCGCTCGGAGGGCCGCGGAATCTACTGCGTCCTCTGGTTCGGCGACGTACCCTCCGCCACGGGTCGGCGGCTGAAACCGCCTCCCCCTGGTGTCGCGTCCCCCTTGTCCCCAGAGCAAATGCGTCAGGCGATCATTGCACTTATCCCTGAGGCGCGCCGCCCCTTCATCGACGTGTTCGTCCTTGATCTGTCGTCGGGTAGGAAATGAATCGCGCTCGCAGGATGGTCGTCAAGTCGAACGACTGGAAGTTCCTGGCTAGCGTGAGTACGGCTGCCGTCACCGACGGACGGCATCCGCTGCATAGCCGCCACAGCTCCGAGCTAACTGGCGTTCTCATCGGCAGCGCCGCAGACAACTAACCGGCCTCAGCTGTAAGCACCTGACTGCAGTCGAAGGACGAGGGTCTCGACAAGCGCCCGTCCTTCTGCAGATCTCATGCAGTCAAGGGGTGTCGCACCACCCAGCGCAGGCACGGGCGCATGAACCCATTGCAGGGTCCAGGCCAGCGCATCGAACCCTGCTGGGTCGCCGCTCTCATCAACGATGCGCCGCACCACGGCAGCGAGCGTACGCATATGCTGAAGGTCGTCCGCGTCCATGGCGCTTCACTCTACAGCCCATGGCCAACGCTTGTCCGAAGATTGATGCGGCGATTGCAGGTGGGCACGCCCCTGCAGCCCCAGGAGGGTCTGTACGCCGCGCAGGTATCGATTATTCGCGCGCAGCAAGTCACAGTGATCGCGGCCTCGTCGGCCGCAACACCGCCAAGAAGACGTGCGCCCTCCAACCGCTCAAAGCGTCCGCAGCTCAAAGTCTGCAAACTCGCTGTTGCGGATGTTGTTCTCCAGATGCCTGGCGTTGGCTGGCCCGAGCAGCACCGTCGAGTGCCGCGTCAGTAATACGCCCATCGACGTGCTCGCCTGGTAGGCGTGCAGCAGCAGGCTCACCACCCTGCCCTCTGGCGACCACTCGATGAACGTGAGGTCTCGGTCGAACCACTCGACCCGTCCTTGCCCGAACACCAGGGGCTGCTTAAACATCCCGTTCACGCGATTGGCGAAAGCTGGCTTGTAGGCCTTCACGCTGTTGCCCCTGGCTTTGCCAGCACCCGCGTACAGCGCAGCAACGGGGTCGGCATCCACATCGGGCACCAACGCCCGCATCCTTTCGGTGGCGGAGGCCATGTCGCCCGTGTTGCCAAGGATTCTTTCCATCGCCAGCAGATCGGGGTTGAGCCCGTTCAGCTTGTACCCTGCCTGGCGCAGGGCTGGAACCAGTCCTTCCTTCTTTCCGTCTTCCTCCAGCACATACAGGGCGTCGACCAGAATCTTGTCGAGAACAGACTCGTAGCGCTTCTTGCGGTTCTGAGCTGCGCGCTCTGCGAGCCAGTCCAGCACGGCGTGGGCTGGCGTGGCGGTCAGCAATGCGCCAGGTAGAGCGGCCATGGCCAGCAGGCGACGACGATGTTGGTTGGTGTGAGCCTTCTTCATGGGGTGTTCCTCCTGGTTGATTGCTTGGGCTGTCATCGGGCGAAGAACATCACCACGGCTTGACCACCGTCGTTGGCGGCCACTGCCAGCCGGCCGTCGGCCATGCGCAGGAGGCCGGCACAAGTAGCGACGTTGGTGCCAGCTATCAGCCGGCGCCCCTGGTGGGCGACTGTTAGGTCGGGTTGGCCGTTGGCAGTGATGTCGACCAGCGACACCGCCTGCCCGAGCAACAGGCTCTTCAGGACGTGGCCGCAGCCTGTGTAGCCTCCGCGGCCGTTGGGAATCCAGCCGGCGGTGGCCTCGGTGCTGTTGTAGCCCCAGTCCCAGCGCAGGAAGCCGCCAGTTCCGAAGTCAGCTTTGAGCTGGCCGGTTTGCAGGTCGATGGCGGCCACCGCGCTGTCGTTGGAGTTGAAGTCGCTGGTGGCCACTGACGAGCCCGTGGCGACGCCAACGATCACGCGGTCGGCTTCCACCAGCATCGAACTGGTATTGCCGGTACCCAGGCTCAGCTGCGGATACCGCTGCGCCCCACCGGTGCCGAAAGCTGTCACCGGCGCACCCCGAGCATCCAGCTTCAGGATGGCCGGCTGGAACGCCACCGGGATGGACACCGCCCCACTGGCCAGGATGTCGCCGTTCGGCGCGATGGCCAAGCCGCCCAGCCAGAAGCTGTCAGGATTCGGGTTGGTCGCCAGCCCGTTGGTGCCGAAGCTGTCGTCCCAGATGCCGGCAGCGGTGAGCCGGCGCAACAGCATCTGGCCCGGGATGCTGACGGCCACGAGCACGCCACCGCGACTGTCTCGCCGTAGCGTGATCCCGGTGACGGTGACCAGCCCCGCGATGGGAATGCTCATGACGCCACGGTCGCCAAAACTCGCATCCACGGCGCAAGTGGTCTCATCAAATCGGGCGACGAACACCGTCCCGGGCCCAGTGAAGCCGGCATAGAAGCGGCCGTCCTGCACCGGCGTCGGCGCACTGGGCAACTGCTGACGTTCGAACCGGGTGTAGATCTCGGACAGGAAGCGCTGGCCGTCCGGGCCGCAGCGGCTCGTGCCCTCCACCTTGCGCAGGAAGGGCCGACCGAACAAGCCGCCCTCGGCCCCCAGCACCCACAGGCCACCGTCGCTGGCTTGTGTGATGCCGGAGATGCCGATGCCATCAAACCCGCCACCCTGCCACCGCAGTGTGGTGGTCGGTGTCACCGATGTTTCGCGAGTGTCTTGGGCGACGGCTGGTGTGCTTCCGGCATCGCCACCGCCGCCACAGGCCGACAGGGTAAGCAGGCCGATGAGGCCGATAACGAGCAAAGCACGCTGCTTGTGGAACAGCGACTGAACGAACGATTCCATGATTTCTCCCTAGTTCGCATCACTGGCACGGTCCGTCAGGACGCGCTCAATGTGCGAATCAGTGTGTGTACGAATGAGTGTACCGACCGGACAGTCCTGCAGTGCGCGCAGGTGTCCAGGTCAAGTTCGGAAAGCGAGTCCGCCAGCTCAGGCTGGCCGCAGGCATGACGCAGGAGGACCTGGCCCACAAGTGCGGCCTGTTCCGCACGTACATGAGCCGCATCGAGACCGGCCAGGCCAACCCCACGCTGACGATGATTGATGCGCTGGCGGGCAGCCTGAAGGTGCCCGTAGCCCAGCTCTTCGAGGCCGAGGCGCCCACCAGAGCGCGCGCCAAGACTGCCGCGCCCACCGCATGACAGAGCAACTCATGGCGCACCTCGGCGGAGGCTGAAGGCTGCCTTCGTACCCCGCGCTGGCTGGGGCACCTGAACCTTCACGGCAATCGAGTCTGCCCTGCCGGCCAGCGTGCGCAGACGCTCCAGCAAGGCCAGCACCTGCCAGACCAGGGCGCCGTCAGCCCAGGTCCGAATCTGCCGCATTGGGGTAATCTGCAACACGAGGTCGCTGCCCTCGAAAGCCATCAAGTGCACCAGGGACCCCGTTCGTTCAGCGGTTCGCCATCTGTAGCGGTCGATGTCGAGGACGGCCCAGCGCAGGGTATCCAGCGCGCCACTGACCCGCACCCGAAAGCCGATCAGCCGGATGGCATGGCCATCGGCCATTCGTTCCACCGCAACGGAGCAGCAGGCGGACACGCGCAGCAACAGGTCTTCCATGGCCCACAGCGTGTCCTGGGCCTGTACGACCACGGCGCTGTCAGCGTCGTCGGCCTGTTTCAGCTGTCGGTCAGCGGGTTCGCTGAGAAGCCCCACCATCGATGGCGGCAGCGATGCCTCTGCAGCGATCGGCATCTGCCGAATGAGCCGGATGGCTGCGCGATGCGCGACCGGCAAGAACCATTCGGTATGTCCGTCCAGCGCATGCCCTGGCTGCACGCGGTAGGTGGCGAGGCTGCGGTGTAGCGCACGCTCCACTTGCCGGGCGCGGCGTGGTGTTGGTAACCACACCGCATGCGAGCCCGCCAGATCGAGCGCATCAGCCAGGAACTCGGGCAGGCGCTGCACGCGCACCACGGGCTCCAGCGACCAGCCGATCTTGAAGCGCAGGCCATCGCGCCGCTGCAGCAGGTAAACGGCTGCGGGCGTTGGCAGGTCATCAGGCGTTTGGGGATGTGGGGCTTTCACGCCAGGTCCTCCCCATCCTGATGGACGTCATCCAGGGGGCGCCAGACGTAGCTGCCCAGCGCTTCCAGGAAGCCTTCACCGTCAAGGCGCCCTGCTTCGTACAGATCGCGGGCGGCGGCCAGTAGCGGGTCCTGGCGATCGGCCTCCACCCACAGGCGGCCGGATACCGCTGCAGCCGGGGTGTCGGCATCCGCGACCAGCGGTCCAACCCGGGCATGGCGCACGGCCGGGTCATCCAGCAGGGCCAACATCGTGTTGGCCTGGTCGATGGCGCTGAGCTCCCGGTCAGCCAACACGGCGAACGAGACCTGGGAACCGTCCGCACGCAGTTCATGCAGCGCCAGCCAGTCTTCGGTGCGCCGCTGAAACTCGACTTCCTCGGCGGGCGTTGCATTGCGGCGCAGGCGCACCTGAACCGCAAAGCTGGCTTCGTCGGCGTGACGGAAGGGCTGGCTCATGGCTGCACCTCCGTCAGCTGGGCGGGCTTAGGCGCGTTGCTGGTAGCAAAGCGTGTGGCCAGCAACCGGTCGATGGCCGATCCGTCCTGCCGCGTCAGGTTCGGCACGTAGCGGCTGTAGACGCGGAACAGCATCTCGGTGCTGCTGTGGCCCAGTTGGCGGGCGATCCACTCCGGCGCCTCGCCAGACGCCAGCCACAGCGTGGCCGCGGTGTGGCGCATCTGGTAGGCCCCGCGCTTCTTCAGGCCCAGGTGCCGCAGCAGTGGATACCAGACCCGGCTGCCGAAGTTGTCGTTGTCCAACGGCTTGCCTTCCTTGTTGCAGAAGACGTAATCACTGAGCTTGCTTGTGGCCGCCTGCTGAGCCTGCAGCGCCTCGAAGACGACCTGCGACATCTGGATGTCACGCTGCGAGCTGTCGGTCTTGGTGTACTCGTCCTCGCCCAGCACGAAGGTCTCGCGGACGAGGATCAGGCGCTTGTCAAAGTCAACGTACTTCCACTTCAGGCCGTGGGCCTCGCCAGTGCGCATGCCGGTGAAGAAGCGCACGGTGAAGTAGTGGCGCCAGTCGGCGCGCACTGTGGCCAACATCTGCTTCACTTGCTCGATCGTGAAGGGCTCGACGTCGGTCTTGCGCAGGCGCAGCAGCTTGACGTTGATGCCCGGCGACACAAAGCCGTGCCGATCAGCCGCCTCGGCCAGGATCTGCTTCAGGGGCGCCAGGATGCCGTTGATGCGCTTGTTGCTGAGCTTGGCGCCGGTGCGGCCCGGCAACTCGGCCAGCTTGGCGCGGAAGGCCATGAGGTCGGCCTTGGTGATCGCGCCGACTGGCTTGTCACCAAAGTGCGGCAGCAGATGGCCGTCCAGGGTGCACTTCAGCACCTTGACGTGTGAGCGGCGCCATTCGATCTGGTGCTCGGACAGCCAGATGGCGGTGAAGTCCTTGAAGGACGGGGTGGGGCTGGCGGCAGCGGCGGCAGCCGCCGACGTTGGCAACGCGGGGGTGCCGGGTGGTGCCGCGGGTGCAGGCTTGGGTTCACCTGCCGGAATGTTTCGGCTACCGGGGAAGGTGGCTGCGTAGTCGAAGGTGCCGGCGGCGATGTCGGCCTCTATCTTGGCGAGGGCCTTTTCGAGGCGCTTGCGGTTGGCCGGCGTGTCCTGAAGCAACGTTTGCTCCCGGCACCGCTGGCCGCGGAACCGGAAGTCGAAGAACAGTAGGCCCGACTCTTTGCGGACGCGGATGCTAGCCATGGAGCACGCCCCCGTTGGCCATCGGGATGGCACTGCGGCCAGCAGCCGACGACTGGCCCATGTCGCGGGCGATCGTTTCCCACACGAACAAGATTTTCCGGCCACCGAACGGCCGGATGTAGTGCACTCCCTCGAGCAGAACGCTGTCTTTCAGCCGCTCGCGGATGGTCCGCGGGTCGTACTTGATGCGAGCCGAGAGTTCCTCGGTGGTCAAAAAGGTTGAATCGGGCACTTGGCGTTCCTCCATTGCAGGTTGACAATCAGATCGACAAATTTCCCTTTCACCGGGGCTTTTGTCATCCTAAATGGCATTCTGGCCACCAGAAAGTCGCCTGTCAAGGCTTTTTGTCGTTTTGGATGACATAACCGCTTTGGGAACGACATGATCAAGTGCCACCTCTCCCGCCTCATGGGGGAACGCAAGCTGAAGATCGCGGATGTAGCGCGCGAAACCGGGCTGCACCGAAACACGATCACGTTGCTGTACGACGAGACAGCAGTACGCGTTGACCTGGATGCCATCGATAGGCTTTGCACGCTCTTCGATGTCTCGGTAGGCGAACTCTTCGAGCGAATCCCGAGCGCTCCGTGATCGCCGTCAGAGTGGTTATCAGACCCACGGCCCAGCGTTCAGACCAAGCATCGGTGAGACGCTTTACTTCGAGCATCCAAAAACCGGTCTAGCGCCCATGCGGCTCCAGCAAGCATGACTTTGGACGACGACTACTACAGGAGGAACGCGCACAGCTTCTTCGCATCGACAGCCTTCGTCGACATGTCAATGCTGCATGACGCCTTCCTGTCCAGACTGCCTGCGAACGCGCACATCTTGGACGCCGGCTGTGGCTCGGGAAGAGACTCCAAAGCCTTCGCCGATCGCGGCTTTAAGGTCAGCGCCTTCGATGCCTCCCCCGAACTGGCTTTGCTTGCCAGCAAGCACTGCGGCTTCGATGTCAGCGTTCGAACCTTTGGGGATGTCCTGGAGGTCGAGACCTACAACGGGATCTGGTGCTGCGCCAGCCTGCTCCATGTTCCCGCAGCCGAACTACCGTCGTGCCTGACGCGCCTGTGGCGGGCGCTGCGACCTGGCGGGTGCCTATATGTGAGCTTCAAGCTAGGAACCGGTGAGCGCGAGCACGCGGGCCGTAGATTCACCGACGCCGACGACATCGCACTTCGTAGCTGGCTATCGCTGTTGCCGCTCGTCTCCTCGGTCGAAATCTGGGTGAGCGCGGATAACAGGCCCGAGCGCAGCGAACAGTGGATTAACGCCCTGGTCGCAAAGGAGCCCATTCAAAACAAATTGGTCACTGGCGGCAGCGACCCGTTTCTGCCGCAGCTTTCCGCGGCGATGTCTCAGGCGACTGAGGTCGACCTCGCTGTGGCGTTCATCAAGGCGACGGGCCTTCGTCTTCTTCTGCCTGATCTACAGGCCGCGCTCGGCAGCGCGGGCGGACGCAAGGTCCGTGTGCTCACTAGCGACTACCTGGACATCACTGACCCGGAAGCGCTTCGACTCCTGTTGCTGCTTCAAGAGCAGGGCGCCGATGTCCGCGTCTTCGTTACGGGCGGCAGCAGCTTTCACCTCAAGACCTACATCTTCGCCCGTCTCTCCAATGGCGAACTGGTGGAGGGGACGGCATTCGTCGGGTCCAGCAACATCAGCCGCCAGGCGCTGCAGGAGGGTCTGGAGTGGAACTACCGCGTCGTCTACCCAGCAGACCGCGGTTTTCTGGAGGCGAGAACTCGGTACGTGGAGATCTTCTCCCACCCTAGGACGGTTGCCTTGTCGGACGCGTGGATCGAGGCCTACGAGAAGCGTCGCGTCCCACCGCCCCGAGCGGTTGCACCCGGCAGTCATGAACAAGAAGCACCGCCCGAGCCGACTGCCATTCAGCAGGCCGCACTCGCCGCCCTCCACGAAACCCGGCAGCAGGGCTTCCGAAGGGGAGTCGTCGTCCTTGCCACCGGTCTCGGAAAAACTTGGCTCGCTGCGTTCGACGCCGCCCAGGCGAACGCGCGCCGCGTTCTGTTCGTTGCCCACCGAGAAGAGATCCTCGCTCAGGCGGCGGCGACGTTCGTGCGCATCCGCCCCCGAGCCCGTGTCGGCTACTACATGGGGCGCAGTCGCGACGCTGAGGTCGACGTGCTTTGTGCTTCGGTGCAGACGCTGGGCCGCGCTGCACATCTGGAGCGGTTTACCCCGCAGCACTTCGACTATGTGGTGATCGACGAGTTTCACCATGCGGCAGCGGCCACCTACCGCCGGCTACTGGGGCACTTTGCGCCGGCGTTCCTGCTCGGGCTGACTGCCACGCCGGACCGCACGGACCAATCCGACATTCTGTCCCTGTGCGACGACAACCTGGTCTTCACGCGCAATCTGTTCGAAGGCATCGAGGCCAAGCTGCTGTCGCCCTTCCACTACTACGGCATCCTCGACGAGTCGGTCGACTACCGCGAGGTTCCTTGGCGCAACGGGCGGTTCGATCCCGAGGAACTGTCAAACAAGCTGGCCACGCTGGCACGCGCGCGGCACGCCATTCGGGAGTGGCGATCACGGGCACAGAAGCGCACGCTTGCCTTCTGCGTGTCGATCAGGCATGCCGAGTACATGGAGTCGCAGTTTCAGAAAGCAGGCATCTCGTCGGCTGCCGTGTACGCCGGTTCCGCGCTCGGACGCGCGCAGGCCCTGGAGCAACTGCGGGACGGTCAACTCAGCGTCGTCTTCTCCGTGGACCTGTTCAACGAGGGCGTCGACCTCCCGGGCATCGACACGGTGATGATGCTGCGGCCGACCGAGTCGAAGATCCTCTTCCTTCAGCAACTCGGCCGCGGACTGCGCCTCAACGACGAGAAGACCCATCTGGTCATTCTCGACTTCATCGGCAACCACCAGAGCTTCCTGCAGAAGCCGCAGGCGCTGTTCGGCGTGGGCTCGACGTACAAGGCGCTCGCTGCTTTCGCTCGCAAGGCTGAGCAAGGTCGGCTTGAGCTTCCCGATGGCTGCTACGTCAACTACGACCTGAAGATCATCGAGTTCCTGAAGTCGCTGGACAGCGCGGGCACCCAGAAAGACTACGAAGCACTGCGCGCCAGCCTCGGGCGGCGGCCCACGCTGGCGGAGTTCTACCGCTCCGGTGCCAGCGTGCAGGCGATGCGCCAACAGCATGGCAGCTGGTTCGAGCTCGTCGACGCCATGGGCGACCTCCAGGAGGACGAGGCACGGGCTTTGAAGGCCTTGGCTGGATTGCCGCGAGAAGTCGAGGCCACGCCGATGACCAAGAGCTTCAAGATGGTCCTGCTCGAAGCCTGGCTGGAGTTGGATGGGCTGGTGACGCCGCCTACGGTGGCAGCCCTTGCGCAACGGTCCTGGGACGTCCTCCACCGCCGGCCAAGCTTGCTCGGCGATCTGCCAGAAGCGACCGCCAAGCTGCCCGATGGGCACGACGACAGGTGGATCCGGTACTGGCGCGACAACCCGATCAACGCGTGGATCGGCGGCAACCGCGCTGCGGCTGCCTCGGCATTCTTCCGCGTTGGGGACGATCGGTTCTCGCTCGCACAACAGTTGCCGGCAGACGAAGCTGAGGCAGCAGAGGGTCTTCTCCAAGAGCTGACGGCGTACCGGCTCGCCACCTACGAGGTACGTCGCCCCGTGGAGGCGGAGGCCTCCAACGTCATTCCCTTCACGCCCAAGCAACGGCCGGAAGTCGAACTGCCGTACTTCCCGAATCTCAAGATCGCGTGCGGGCACTTTCGCGCGGGCAGAACCGATGCTGAGGAGCACCGCACTTTGCCATCGGCCTACGGCAAGCTGGATGCAACGCGCCACTTCATCGCGCGGGCATCAGGGAACTCGATGAGTGGCGGCAAGAACCCCATCCGGGACGGCGACTACCTGCTGCTGGAACTTGTCAGCCCCAGCAATGCCGGCTCGATCACCGGCACGGTGATGGCGATCGAACGGCAGGACGAGTCAGGTGGCGACAACCAGTACCTCCTGCGGGTGGTCACCAAGACCAAGGACGGCAGCTACATCCTGAAGGCCAACAACCCGGCCTACGAGGACCTGCAAGCAACCGACGAGATGCGCACCCTGGCGCGGTTGAAGGCAGTGGTCGACCCGCTTGATCTGGTCGTCGGCCAACCCTTCGCGCGGGAGGACATACCGCCGCTCTTCGGGGAGACGTTCAACCCAGGCAGTTGGAACGTCGGCCACGTCGTGCTGAACGACAAGAAGGTACATGTCCTGCTGGTGACCTTGAACAAGCAAGGCAAGGCGCAGGAGCATCGGTATCACGACCACTGGATCGACGAGCACACCTTCCACTGGCAGAGCCAGAATGCGACGACGCCGGCAAGCAAGCGAGGCCAGGAGATCATCGATCACGTGGCGAAAGGCATAGCGATCCACCTCTTCGTGCGCGAGACCAAGCTCGGCGGCGGCAAGGCCGCTTCCTTCGTATACCGCGGCCCAGTGACCTACCAGTCGCACATCGGTAGCAATCCGATGAGCGTCACCTTCAAGCTTTAGCTTGAAGGTTGAACCCCGCAGGCCCTGGGGATTGACCGGCACGGACCACTCGCCCAACGGCAGCCCAAGCGAATCCGGATTCAAGGACCAGAAGCGAATTGGCCTGGGCTTGCCTTCCAGGTCGATGGCGGGCGCAGAGCCCAACGGTCATTTCGGGAAACGCGCGGTTGAGGTCGGGCACAGCCTGGGCACAAAGTGGGCACAGGATGGGCACAAAGCAAAAAGCCACCCGGTTGGGTGGCTTCCGCTTCGCAGCTAACTCGTTGATCTAGCTGCAGTTTTCGTGGTTGCGGGGGCAAGATTTGAACTTGCGACCTTTGGGTTATGAGCCCAACGAGCTACCAGGCTGCTCCACCCCGCGACTGAGCCGGCAAGTATACCGCGTTTTCCGCAGCTGGCCTTTGCAGGCCCTCAGCGCGCGGCGCGAGCCGTCGTTGCGGCCGGCCGCGCCAGCGGTGCGGGTGTCAGCAGGCCGCCCGCTGTCAGCACATCGCGCGTGTTGTCGGCCGCAATGTGCAGCGTCACGGCACCGGGCATGGGCGCCTGGTTCACGATGAACGAGAAGCGGAACATCGTGCCCCAGTTCAGCGCGTTGCTGCGGTTGCCCGAAGTCCAGGTCAGGCGGCCATCCCGGATGTTGGCAGTCCAGTTATTGCTGCTGTCGAGGTCGCCGTCGCTGAAGACCAGGTCGGTTACGGTCGAGGAACCCACCGGCACGGTGAAGTTGTCGAACCCCAGTGCCCGCACCACACGCAGGTTGGGCTCAGCTCCTTCCGTCTGTGGCCGCGAGAAGTCGAGGTTCATCGCGGCGTAGTCATAGCGCCAGCGGCCACCACCCAGGTCTGTCGCCTTCATCGCCACCTTCAAATTGCCTTCGGCGGTGGTGACCATGGTCGTGGCGGCGTTGGCGCCGGGTGCGGCGGGGTCCACCCAGCGGTCGATGGCCGGCCCCAGGCGGTACTGGTCGTTGGCGCCTACCACCCACACCGTCGACGGGCGCGAGAAGGTGGCTCGTGCGCTGGCCATGGAGTTCAGGATGTTGATGTCCTGGCGCGCCAGATACCAGCTCTCGAAGCGGTAGGTGGCCCCGGCCTGTGCAGTACCGCTGAACTGCGATTCAATCACCTTCAGGCGCTGGTCGTAGCTGCCGTTACCGGAGCTGTTTTGCACCCCGTCGCAGTTGGTGTCGTAGATGGACCCGCAGCGGCCCCAGACGTTGGTCGCCGGGATGATCTCGTTGCGCGGGCCCAGCGAGTTGTTGCTGTCGTTGTTGCCGACGCTGTAGACGTCAGCACAACCGAGGCCCAGGATATTGGAGTTGCCCGGGTTCTGCAGGCAATTGGTGTTCAGCGTCAGGAAGGCATGCTTCACGCCCGAACGGCCGATCTGGTCGATGCTGCCGTCGGCGTTGAAGCGGTACAGGTTCCAGATCAGGTAGGGGTGCTGGTCGTTGCCATAGGGCGGGAAGGGGCCGGTGAACTTCTGATACCAGGGGATGTCGGCGGCGTACAGCGCGGTGCTGGTGCCCAGCGGGTCGCCAGGCACGGTGGCCACGAAAGTGCCGTTGTTGAGGCTGTTGCGCAGCGTCGATGAAGGCGTGAACACGGTCACCCCGTTGCCCCCAGCGCCGGTGCAGCCATTGCAGCGCGAATACTGCATGTTGAAGGTGGTCATGAAGAGGTCGGCCTGGTAAACCGCTCCAGGCACACCGGGCACTGCGGTGCCGTGCCACTTGCGGTCCACAAGCTCCGGTGGCAGCACGCCCTGGCGCAGCACGTTGCTGGTCACCAACATGTCGGCGATGGCCCAGTCGGCCACTTCCGGATGGCCGATGCGCTGCGCCAGTTCGGGCGTGATGCGCAAGTCCATCGTGCGCAGAGCCAGGCGCTGGTTGTTGTCGATCAGCTCATACATCACACGGTCGAGGTAGAACCAGGTCTTGCCGTCACTGCCCACCACGTCGAGCGTGGGCACCTTCGCGTCGAGGCGCGGCACGAGGCGGAAGTTGCTCAGGTCGATCCGGCCAGCCTTCGAATCGATGAGGTAGCCGCCACGCGCCTGCAGTGCGCCGCCCACGAATTCGTGCAGGTTGCCGCTGCGCACGTTGAAGTCGAGGCTGCCCACGTCGGACAAATCGAAGAATTCATGGTCGTCAGCGCCGATCGCGCCCTGGCGCGCCATGGCCGCGCCCAGCGTCAGGCCGATGTCCCCGGCCAGGTCGCGGTTCCACCGCACCCCCACGGTACCGCTGGAAGCCGACCAGTGCTGCACCTTGGCAGAGGCCGTGGCCGCGGCCTTCACGTCGGCGGCCATCGCGCCACCTGCCCACAGCCCGGTCATTGCCATGACCAAGACCGTGAGAACTCCTTGTCCTGAAACCTTCATCTCGACCCCTTTGGTTGATTGGGTAAAACCGTCAAGAAAACAGAGAACGCGTGTAGGAATCCGGCACACGCCGAAACCATTCGGCAACGGTAGCAGCATTGGCAGGCACTGCAACACGGAATACCTCGGTTTGTGGGGTGCCTGCGCTTTCCTTCAGCCGGGCACAGCGAGCACGACGCCCGATTCTTCGATGCCGGCCGCCGCCGGCTGGCCTGCGCTGAGCCGGTGCCCTGCCGCGGCAAAGCCGACGAGGCTGCTGCCACCGGCCAGTCGCAGCGAGACCTCGCCGCCCGACGCCGCGCGTGAAGCGCGCTGCACCACGCCCGCCAGCACGTTGTGCCCCTCGCTCGGTGCGATATCTGCCGCCACGCGCACGGCAGCGGCCTTGCACAGTGCCAGCAAGTGCAGGCCACGCGCCAGCTCCAGCAGCTGGGCGCTTTCACGGGTGATGCGTGCATAGAGCAGCGGCCCTTCAGGCAGCGCCAGACCCACGCGCACCAGGCCACCGGTGCGGGACAGGCTGCGCACCTCGCAAGGAAAAAGGTTTCGCATGCTGGTGCGCAAGGCCAGCGCGGCCAGGCCCGGCCCTGCGCGCGCGTGCGCAATCCCCGCCGTCTCAACCCGCTCACCTGCCGCACGCAGCGTGGCCGCCTGCAAGGTATGCAGCACCTGCGCGCGCGCCTGACCGAGCAGCACCGCTGCGTCGAGCACGTGCCGGCCCGCCGGCGTGAGCAGCGCGCCCCCGCCACCGCTGCCGCCCACGGTCTTCTCCACCATCGGCGTTCCCGCCAGATTGCCGAGCGTTTCGATGGCCTGCCAGGCAGCCTTGTAGCTGACACCAGCGCGCCGCGCCGCCTCGGAGATCGAACCGCCCTCGCCGATGCGACGCAAAATTTCGATGCGCTTGTCGCTGGATTCGCGGCCCAGCACGCCGGCCAGATCCAGAGCGCCAGGGCCTGAGGTCTTCATGGCGCGATGGTAAGCACACGGTCTACACTTTCGCTATTCACCAAATGAATAGCGAGACCGTCATGAAGCCATGGGTTGCAGTTTTCGGGTTGCTTTGGGCAGGCACCAGCGCGTTGCAGGCCGCCGAGGTGAGCGTGGCCGTGGCGGCGAACTTCGCCGCGCCGATGCAGAAGATCGCTGCCGAATTCGAGCGCGACACCGGCCACCGCGCGGTGCTGTCTTTCGGCGCCACCGGCAAGTTCTACGCCCAGATCAAGAACGGCGCGCCATTCCAGGTGCTGCTCTCGGCCGACGACGAAACCCCCGCGCGCCTGGTGCGTGAAGGCGCCGGCGTGGCCGCCAGCCGCTACACCTATGCCATCGGCCGGCTGGTGTTGTGGAGCCGCGATGAAGGCCGCGTCGATGCGCAGGGCGCAGTGTTGAAGGGTCGAGCTTTTCAGCGTTTGGCAATGGCCGACCCCAAGCTCGCGCCCTACGGCGCCGCGGCCATGGAGGTGCTGAACGGCCTGGGCCTGGCCGCCGCGCTGGCGCCGAAGTTCGTGGTCGGGCAGAACATCGCGCAGGCTTTCCAGTTCGCGGCCACGGGCAACGCCGAACTGGGTTTCATCGCGATGTCGCAAGTGTTCGCCGAGGGTCGGCTCACGCGCGGCTCGGCCTGGGTGGTGCCGGCCGCGCTGCACGCGCCCATCAGGCAAGACGCGCTGCTGCTCAACCCGGGCCAGAACAGCGCCGCAGCCACGGCCCTGTTGAGCTACCTGCGCGGCGAGAAGGCGCGCGGCATCATCCGCGCCTTCGGATATGACCTCTGAAGCCCCGCTCGCGATGACGGCGCAACCTCGGCCGAACGCCCACTCCGCCCTCCCTCGATGCCCCTGAGCCCTGAGGCCGTGCAGGCCATACGCCTGACGCTGCAACTGGCCACTGCCACCACGCTGCTGCTGCTGCTGTTGGCGACGCCGCTGGCCTGGTGGCTGGCGAGCACGCGCTCGCGCTGGCGCTCGCCCGTCAGCGCGCTCGTGACGCTGCCGCTGGTGCTGCCGCCGACGGTGCTGGGCTTCTACCTGCTGGTGCTGATGGGGCCTGACGGGGCCGTGGGCCGCCTCACCACGGCCTTGGGCTGGGGCACGCTGAACTTCACCTTCACGGGGCTGCTGATCGGCTCGCTTGTCTTCTCGTTGCCCTTCGCAGTGCAGCCCATCCAGCACGCCTTCGAGGCCATCGGCCCGCGGCCCATGGAGGTGGCGGCTACGCTGCGCGCGCGCCCGCTCGACGCCTTCTTCAGCGTGGCGCTGCCGCTGGCACGGCCGGGCCTGCTCACCGCCGCCATTCTGAGTTTTGCGCACACCGTGGGCGAGTTCGGCGTGGTGCTGATGATCGGCGGCAACATTCCCGGGCAGACGCGGGTGGTCTCGATGCAGATTTACGGCCACGTGGAAGCCGGCGAGTTCACGCAGGCCCATGTGCTGTCGGCCGGCATGGTGGTGCTGACCTTCGGTGTGCTGCTGGCGCTGGCGCTGATGAAGCGGCGCGCGGGGCGGGTGATGCCATGAGCGCACCCGCCGTCGACGACCCGCACCACCGCGTGCGTCTGCAGGTCACGCGCGAGGGCTTTGCGCTCGATGTCGACCTGGCCTTGCCGGCGCGTGGCATCACGGTGCTCTTCGGTGCCTCGGGCTCGGGCAAGACCACCGTCTTGCGCTGCGTCGCTGGCCTGGAACGTGCGCGGCAAGGCCTGGTGCAGATCGGCCACGAGGTGTGGCAAGACGAAGCACGCGGCATCTTCCTGCCAACCTGGCGCAGGCCGTTGGGCTACGTTTTCCAGGAGGCTTCTCTCTTCGAGCACCTCGATGTCCAGGCCAATCTTCAATTCGGGCTCAAGCGAACGCGCACGCCTGGCGCGGCACAGGCCTTGTCAGCCGCCATCGCACTGCTGGGCATTGAAAAACTGCTGGCACGGCAGCCCGCTCAGCTGTCGGGCGGCGAGCGTCAGCGTGTGGCCATTGCACGCGCGCTGACCACTCAGCCCCGGCTGCTGTTGCTGGACGAACCACTCGCCGCGTTGGATGCAGCGCGCAAGCAGGAAGTCCTGCCCTGGCTGGAACGCTTGCGCGACGAGTTGCACACGCCGATGCTCTACGTTACCCACTCCGCTGACGAGTTGGTGCGGTTGGCTGACCACGTGGTGCTGCTGGAAGAGGGGCGTGTGGTCGGCGCAGGCCCGACTGGACAGGTCTTGTCATCGCCCAGCCACCCGGTGCTGCAAGGAGAGGACGTGGGCGCAGTTCTGGCTGCGCACATCGCCGAGCGCGACTCGCGCTGGCACCTGTGCCGGGCTGAATTCGACGGCGGCAGCTTGTGGCTGCGCGACAGCGGCCTGCCGGTGGGCCAGGCCGTGCGCCTTCGCGTGCTGGCGCGAGATGTGAGCTTGCTGACCTACGCGCCGCACGACACCAGCATCCAGAACCACATGCCATGCACCATCGAGCAGGTGGCGCCGGACCAGCATCCGTCTCAGCTGCTGGTGAGCTGCCGCGTCGGCGGCTCGGTGCTGCTGGTGCGTGTCACCGCGCGCGCGTTGCACTCGCTGGGGCTGCGCGCGGGCCACGCCGCCTGGCTGCAATTGAAGTCAGTGGCCTTGCTGCGCTGAGGGAAGAGTCTGCGGGGCCGGGGTGGCGCGAGTAGGCGCATGCCGGCCGTGCCGCATGCTCAGAGCGCCGCGTCCTTCAGCTTCTTCAATGCGCGGACCTTGATCTTGACGGTGGCAGGCTTGGCTGCGAACAAGCGCTCTTGCTTGGTGAACGGATCGATGCCGGTACGCTTTTTCTTCGCCGGCACGTTCAAGACGCTGACCTTGTACAAGCCGGGCATCGTGAATTCACCCAGACCCTTTTTATGAACCGACGCGAGCATCGTGGCCTCGAGGCCGGCAACGACCGCTTTCACAAGCTTCGCGTCGACGCCGGTCTGCTGCGCAAGATGGGCCAGCAGGCTCGTCTTGTTGAATGCGGTCTTGATGGGCTTGGGGGCAGCGGCGACTTTGGCGGGCGTTTCAGCCTTTGCTGCCTTGTTGGCGACGACCGCCGTCTTGGCGCTGGCCTGGGCGCTGGCCTTCGGGCTGGCTTTGGCGACGGGCTTGATGATCGGATTGGCGCCGGCCGACTTCTTCGTGGGGGCTTGAGGTGCTGTCTTTTTGGTTGCCATTGCGTCTTGGGGTCCTGTGTGAACAAACTGCTTGCTGAATGCAAGGAGGAAGTTTTATTTTAGGGCCCGCGATGTGCGAATCTCGCCACACAAAGGAACATCGCTGACATGAGTTCAAAGACGCCAGCCCAACCGCCCGAGCAAACACGAAGAAAACCACTGAAACAAGCGCCTGAGCAACCCCGCAACGCCCTGCACGGGATCACGCTCGAAGCAGCGCTGACCGCGTTGGTGGCGCGCTACGGATGGGCCGGACTGGCTGAACGCATTCCTCTGCGTTGCTTCAGCAGCGACCCGAGCGTGCGCTCGAGCCTGAAGCTCTTGCGCAGCACCCCTTGGGCGCGCGAGAAAGTCGAGAGCCTCTACCTGTACATGCTGCGCGAGATTCGCCGCGAATCGCAGGGTGGCAGTGCGACGGGTCCGTCATCGGGTGTCGACCCCTGACGAGAGCGGGCCCGCAAAGCGAAACGCCGGCTTTCGGCCGGCGCGTATTCGGTTCTGATCTGTCGTGGTTTGACTGGTTCAGATCGGCTCAGGCTCAATCAGCCTTGTCGTCCGCTGCAGTGTCCGCGGTGCTGGGTTCAGGACGGTCCAGCAGTTCGACGAAGGCCATGGGCGCGTTGTCGCCGACGCGGAAACCCATCTTCAGGATACGCGTGTAGCCGCCAGGGCGGGCTTGATAACGCGGGCCCAGCACATTGAAGAGCTTGGCCACGACATCACGGTCGCGCGTGCGGTTGAAAGCCAGGCGACGATTCGCCAGCGTGGGGGTCTTGCCCAGGGTGATCAGCGGCTCGACGACGCTGCGCAGTTCCTTGGCTTTCGGAAGCGTCGTCTTGATCGCCTCGTGCATGATGATCGAGTTGCACATATTCCTCAGCATCGCCAGGCGGTGCGAGGTGGTGCGGTTCAGTTTGCGGGGGCCGTTGCGGTGGCGCATGGTGCTTCTTTCCTGTCTTTATTGAACCCCGGCCGTACAAGGTACCGGGGGTTGCACATGGGCGGCGTGATGAAACGCCAGGACTCAGCGCTTGTCCAGGCCCTGCGGGGGCCAGTTCTCCAGCCGCGCACCGAGCGTGAGCCCGCGCGAAGCCAGCACTTCCTTGATCTCGTTCAGGCTCTTGCGGCCTAAGTTGGGCGTCTTCAGCAGCTCGGTTTCCGTACGTTGGATCAAGTCGCCGATGTAGTAGATGTTCTCGGCCTTCAGGCAGTTGGCCGAGCGCACCGTCAGTTCCAGCTCGTCCACCGGGCGCAGCAGGATGGGGTCGAAAGGCGTCGGGCGCGACACCGCCGGCACCATGCTGTCGATCGGGTTCACGTCGATCTGGCCGAAGAAGGCCAGTTGCTCGACCAGGATGCGGGCGCTCTGGCGGATCGCTTCCTCAGGCGCGATGGCACCGTTGGTTTCGATCTCCATCACCAGTTTGTCCAGGTCGGTACGCTGCTCGACGCGTGCGTTCTCGACGGCGTAGCTGACGCGGCGCACGGGCGAGAAAGAAGCATCGAGAATGATGCGGCCGATGCTCTTGGTGGGCTCGTCGCCATACCTGCGCAGGTTGCCCGGCACATAGCCGCGGCCTTTCTCGACCTTGATCTGCATGTCGAGCTTGCCACCGCTGCTGAGGTGCGCGATGACGTGCTCGGGGTTGATGATTTCCACGTCGTGCGGCGTCTGGATGTCTCCGGCGGTGACGGGGCCTTCGCCTTCCTTGCGCAGCACCAGCGTCACTTCGTCGCGGTTGTGCAGACGGAAGACCACGCCCTTCAAGTTCAGCATGATGTGAACGACATCTTCCTGAACACCGTCGATGGCCGAGTACTCGTGCAGCACGCCGGCGATGGTCACTTCGGTCGGGGCAAAGCCCACCATCGACGACAGGAGCACACGCCGCAGTGCATTGCCGAGGGTGTGGCCATAACCGCGCTCGAAGGGCTCGAGAGTGGCTTTCGCCTTGTGGCCGCCAAGCGGCTCGACCTGGATGGCCTTGGGCTTCAGAAGGGTGGTTTGCATGAAGTTCTTTAGTTCCTGTCAATACCCTCGGCTCGTCACACCGATAAGGCTGTAGGACCGCGCCGGGTCTGATGGGATCGTTTCGCACCCGGCACGCGAAACGAAACGGAAGGGACGCCGGCCAAAAGCCCGGCGGCCCGATCTTTCCTGTCGCTTAGCGCGAGTACAACTCGACGATCAAGGCTTCCTTGATCTCGGCGCCGTACTGATCGCGATCGGGCACCTTCTTGAAGGTGCCTTCCATCTTGGTGCCATCCACCTGCACCCAATCGGCCAGGCCGATGGATTGCGCCAGCTTCAGTGCTTCGGTGACGCGCAGCTGCGCCTTGCTCTTGTCTCGCAGTGCCACCACGTCACCGGCCTTGACCTGGTAGGACGGGATGTTCACGACGATGTTGTTGACGGTGAGCGCCTTGTGCGAGACCAGCTGACGCGCTTCGGCGCGCGTGCTGCCGAAGCCCATGCGGTAGACCACGTTGTCCAGGCGGCTTTCCAGCAGCGCCAGCAGGTTGGCACCGGTGTTGCCCTTGCGGCGCTCGGCTTCTGCGAAGTAGCGGCGGAACTGGCGCTCGAGCACGCCGTACATGCGCTTGACCTTCTGCTTCTCGCGAAGCTGCAGACCGTAGTCGCTGGTGCGGCTGCCGCTGGTGCGACCGTGCTGACCTGGCTTGCTGTCGAACTTGGCCTTGTCGCTGATGGAGCGGCGCGCGCTCTTCAGGAACAGGTCGGTGCCTTCACGGCGGGAAAGTTTGGCCTTGGGGCCGAGGTAACGTGCCACGTTCGAATCCTTGTTGACTGTCTGACGCGGCAGCGGCTTCCACTGAAGACCGCCCGCGCGAGTCTGGCGGCGATGAGTTGCGCAGACGGTGGGCTTGTTGAAGGAGCGAGGTCCTTCAGTAAAACCGCCGGCGGGCATGAATGCTCACCGGCGCGGGAAACTCTCTATTGTAGCCCGGTCGACGAAAACTTGCCGACAGGCGCCGCAGCCGAGGCTGAGCAAGCCATCAGATTCTGCGGCGCTTCTGCGGACGGCAACCGTTGTGCGGCACCGGCGTCACGTCGCTGATGGAGTTGATGCGGATGCCCAGCGAAGCCAGAGCGCGCACGCTGCTCTCACGGCCGGGGCCAGGTCCCTTGATGCGTACGTCCAGGTTCTTGATGCCTTGTTCCTGGGCCGCACGGCCACAGGTTTCGGCAGCCACCTGGGCGGCAAAGGGCGTGCTCTTGCGCGAGCCCTTGAAACCCTGACCACCACTGGAAGCCCAGGCCAGCGCACCGCCTTGACGGTCGGTGATGGTGATGATGGTGTTGTTGAACGACGCATGCACGTGTGCAATGCCGTCCGCAACGTTCTTGCGGACCTTCTTGCTCACGCGGCGCGCGGCGGTATTGACGGGTGCCTTGGCCATGTCTTGCTTCTTTCAGTGTTCTCAGGGCAGCTTGCTTACTTCTTCAGCGCTGCTGCGCCTTTGCGCGGACCCTTGCGGGTGCGGGCATTGGTGCGGGTGCGCTGACCGCGAACCGGCAAGCCACGACGGTGACGGAAGCCCCGGTAGCAGCCCAGATCCATCAGCCGCTTGATGCTGATCGACAGTTCGCGGCGCAGGTCGCCTTCGATGGTCATGCGGCCGATCTCCTCACGGATCTTCTCGAGATCGGTGTCGGAGAGGTCCTTGATCTTCTTCGAGTAAGGGATGCCCACCGCTTCGCAGATCTTCTGCGCCGTGCTGCGCCCGATACCGTAGATCGAGGTGAGACCGATTTCCGCATGCTTGTGCGGAGGGACGTTGATACCGGCAATGCGTGCCATGGTGTTCCTCTAGATCAGCCTTGACGCTGCTTGTGACGCGGGTCGGTGCAGATCACGCGCACCACGCCCTTGCGGCGGATGATTTTGCAATTGCGGCACATCTTCTTGACGGAAGCGGCGACTTTCATGATCTTCTCCTTGACCCGAATTCGGGGCTCTTACTTGGCGCGGAACACAATCCGCGCGCGACTCAAATCGTAGGGTGTCAGCTCCACGGTGACTTTGTCACCGGGAAGAATCCGGATGTAATGCATGCGCATTTTCCCGGAGATGTGGCCCAACACCACGTGCCCATTCTCCAGCTTCACACGGAAAGTGGCATTGGGGAGGTTCTCGAGAATCTCCCCCTGCATTTGGATGACATCGTCTTTGCTCATGATCAGCTCGTCTTGAAGTTGGCCTTCTTGAGGAGCGATTCATACTGCTGGCTCATCACGTAACTCTGAACCTGGGCCCAGAAATCCATCGTCACGACAACGATGATCAACAGGGAAGTACCGCCGAAATAGAAGGGCACGTTGTACTTCAGCACCAGGAACTCAGGCAACAAACACACCGCGGTGATGTACACGGCACCTGCCAGCGTCAGGCGGCCCAGGATCTTGTCGATGTACCTCGCTGTCTGGTCACCCGGGCGAATGCCCGGAATGAAGGCACCGCTCTTCTTCAGGTTGTCTGCCGTCTCGCGGCTGTTGAACACGAGCGCTGTGTAAAAGAAGCAGAAGAAAATGATCATCGCGGCATACAGCATCACGTAGATCGGCTGACCTGGCGACAATGCCGTGGACAGATCCTTCAGCCAGCGCAGCCCTTCACCGGTCGCGAACCAGCCCACCACCGTCGCCGGCAGCAAGATGATCGACGAGGCGAAGATCGGCGGAATCACGCCCGACATATTCAGCTTCAGCGGCAAATGCGAAGACTGCCCACCGTAGACCTTGTTGCCAACTTGGCGCTTGGCGTAATTCACCAAAATCTTCCGCTGACCACGCTCGACAAACACCACGGCGAAGGTCACGAAGATCACCAGCGCGATGATGATCAGGCAGGCAACGATGCTCATGGCACCGGTGCGAACCAGTTCGAACAAGCCGCCTATGGCAGACGGCAAGCCTGCCACGATGCCCGCAAAGATCAATATGGAGATGCCGTTGCCCAGCCCGCGCTCGGTGATCTGCTCGCCCAGCCACATGAGGAACATCGTGCCTGCCACCAGACTGACCACCGCAGTCATGCGGAAGCCGAAACCCGGCGCCAGCACCAGCCCCTGCGAGCCCTCGAGGGCAAGGGCGATGCCCAAGCTCTGGAAGAGGGCCAAACCCAGCGTGCCATAACGCGTGTACTGCGTGATCTTGCGTTTGCCGGCTTCGCCTTCCTTCTTGATGGCCTCGAGCGAGGGCACCACGTAGGTCATCAGCTGCATGATGATGCTGGCGCTGATGTAGGGCATGATGCCCAGTGCGAGAACCGAGAAGCGCGAGAGCGCTCCGCCGCTGAACATGTTGAACAGGCTCAGGATGCCGCCAGCCTGGCTCTTGAAGAGCTGCTGCAGCACCACCGGGTCGATGCCCGGCACGGGAATGTGCGTCCCGATGCGATAGACCACCAGGGCCAACAGCAAGAAGATGATCCGCTTGCGCAGATCACCGAACTTGCCGCCTTTGGCCAACTGGTTCGCTGAGGTTGCCACGTTCTTAGGTTTCCTGACGGCGTGGTTAGGCAGCGGCGCCCGTGGTTTCCACAGAGCCGCCAGCAGCCTCGATGACTGCCTTGGCACCCGCTGTGGCGCCGATGCCCTTGAGCACCACCTTGCGCGTCAGTTCGCCCGACTTGATGACCTTGACGGTCTTGATCAGCTGGCGTACCAGGCCAGCGGCCTTCAGCGTGAGCAGATCGACCTCATCGGCACCCAGCTTTTCCAGGTCGCCCAGAGTCACTTCGCTGTTGTACTTCAGCTGCGCAGACTTGAAGCCGCGCTTTGGCAGGCGGCGCTGAAGCGGCATCTGACCGCCTTCGAAGCCGACCTTGTGGTAGCCACCAGCGCGCGAGCTCTGGCCCTTGTGGCCACGGCCTGCAGTCTTGCCCAGGCCAGAGCCGATGCCACGGCCGACGCGACGACGCGCTTTCTTGCTGCCCTCTGCGGGCTTGATCGAGTTGATTTCCATCAGAGCACCAGAACCAGGTAAGCAACCTTATTGATCATGCCGCGCACTGCGGGCGTGTCTTCCAGGGTGCGCGTGCTGTTGACCTTGCGCAGGCCGAGGCCACGCACCGTATCGCGGTGCGACTGGCGCGTGCCGGCCACGCTCTTGACGAGCTTGACCGTGAGAGTCTTCTTTTCAGCGGAGTCGGACATGTGCTTCTCCTGGCTCAGTTGAAGAGGTCTTCAACCGACTTGCCGCGCTTGGCCGCCACGTCGGCGGGGGTCGTCGAGCGCTTCAAGGCGTCGAGCGTTGCGCGGACCATGTTGTACGGATTGCTCGAACCCAGGCTCTTGGCGACGATGTCGGTGACACCCATCACTTCGAACACAGCACGCATGGGGCCACCGGCGATGATGCCGGTGCCTGGCACCGCAGGGGCCATCAGCACCTTGGCTGCACCGTGTTCACCACGCACGTTGTGCTGGATAGAACCGTTGCGCAAGCTGACTTTCGTCATGTTGCGGCGTGCGGCCTCCATGGCCTTCTGCACCGCAACCGGCACTTCCTTGGCCTTGCCCTTGCCCATGCCGATGCGGCCGTCGCCGTCACCCACCACCGTCAGCGCGGCGAAGCTGAGCGTGCGCCCGCCCTTCACCACCTTGGTGACGCGGTTGACCGCGATCATCTTTTCCTTGAGCCCGTCGTCGTTCGCTTCGGTCTGCGCGCGGGGAGTGAATTTTGCCATTTTGGTATTCCTGTGCTGCGCGGCTTAGAACTGCAGGCCTGCTTCGCGTGCCGCATCCGCAAGTGCCTTGACGCGGCCGTGATAGGCGAAGCCCGAGCGGTCGAAAGCGACCTTCTCGATGCCGGCGGCCTTAGCCCGTTCAGCAATGCGCTTGCCCACCAGAGTGGCCGCATTGACGTTGCCGCCGTTGCCACTCAGTTGGTCGCGCACTTCCTTTTCGGCCGTGGAGGCACTCGCCAAAACCTGCGCGCCATCGCCGGAAACGATGCTGGCGTAGATGTGCAGGTTCGAGCGGTGCACCGCCAGACGCACAGTGCCCTGCTGCGCAATGCGCAGGCGGGTCTGGCGCGAACGGCGCAGGCGTTGTTCTTTCTTCGTGATGCTCATGGCGCTTTTCCTTGCGGACGTCCTTACTTCTTCTTCGTCTCTTTCAACACCACGCGTTCACCCACGTAGCGGATGCCCTTGCCCTTGTACGGCTCTGGCGGACGGAAGGCGCGCACCTCGGCGGCCAACTGGCCCACCACCTGACGGTCAGCGCCGGTGATGACGATTTCGGTCTGCGTCGGGGTGGCGACCTTGATGCCTTCGGGCATGTCCTTCACCACCGGGTGCGAAAAACCGATCTGCAGATTCAGCTTCTGTCCGACAGCCTGGGCACGAAAGCCCACACCCACCAGGCTGAGCTTCTTCTCGAAGCCCTTGCTCACGCCGCCCACCATGTTGGCGACCAGGGCACGCATGGTGCCGCTCATCGCATCGGCGGCGGCGGTGTCGTTGGCGGGGGTGAAAGTCACCGTGCCGCCGTCGATCTTGATGGCCACCAAGGGGTTCAGCGTGCGCGTCAGCGCGCCGTTGCTGCCCTTGACGGTGATTTGATCATCTTTGATTGCCACGTCCACGCCTTGCGGGACGGCTACGGGCATCTTTCCTACGCGAGACATTTGCTGCGCTCCGTTCTTGTCAAGGTCAAGCGACGTAGCAGAGGACTTCGCCACCGACACCGGTCTGACGAGCCTTGCGATCGGTCATCACACCCTTGGGCGTGGTCACAATGGCGACACCGAGTCCGTTCATCACCTGGGGAATCGCATCGCGTCCCTTGTATATGCGCAGGCCTGGCCGGCTGACACGTTCGATACGCTCGATGACGGGCTTTCCGGCGTAGTACTTCAACGCGATTTCCAGCTCGGGCTTGCCGGTCTCGTCGCGCACGACGAAACCGTCGATGTACCCTTCATCCTTCAGTACCTGGGCGATGGCCACCTTCAGCTTCGAAGAAGGCATCTTGACCGCTGACTTGTCCACCGCTTGCGCGTTGCGGATGCGGGTCAGCATGTCGGCGATGGGATCACTCATGCTCATGAAATTGCTCCTGCTCTTCTCGCCGAATTACCAGCTGGCCTTGACCATGCCGGGAATGTCGCCCTTGAAGGCTAGCTCGCGGATCTTGTTGCGGCCCAGGCCGAACATGCGGAAGGTGCCACGGCCGCGACCGGTGAGGGCGCATCGGTTGCGCAAGCGGGTCGGGTAGGCATTGCGCGGCAGTTGCTGCAGCTGCAGACGGGCGGCATAACGCTCTTCGTCGGACAGTTTTGCGTCGTTCGCCGTGCCCTTGAGCTCGGCGTACCTCTTCGCGTACTTGGCAACCAGCTTTTCGCGCTTTTCTTCGCGCTGAATGACGGAAAGTTTGGCCATGGTCTTGCCCTCAGTTCTTGAACGGGAACTTGAACGCCGTCAAAAGCGCCCTGCACTCGTCGTCGTTCTTTGCACTGGTCGTGATGCTGATATTCATTCCCCGGATCACGTCGATTTTCTCGTACTCGATCTCGGGGAAAATGACCTGCTCTTTGACGCCGATGTTGTAATTGCCGCGGCCATCGAAGCTGCGGCCGCTGATACCGCGGAAGTCGCGGACGCGGGGTAGAGCCACGGTGACGAAACGGTCCAGAAATTCGTACATGCGGACACCGCGCAATGTGACCATGGCGCCGATGGCCTGGCCTTCGCGGATCTTGAAGCCTGCGATCGGTCGCTTGCTCTTCGTGACCACCGGCTTCTGGCCGGCGATCTTCGTAAGGTCGCTGACAGCGTTGTCCATCACCTTCTTGTCGCTGACCGCTTCGCTCACGCCCATGTTCAGCGTGATCTTTTGCAGACGCGGCACCTGCATGACCGAGGTGAAGCCGAACTTGGCCATCAACTCAGGCACGATTTTCTCGCGATAAATAGCCTGCAGGCGAGCCTGCGAAGGAGCACCCTGGTTCGCAGGACCGGCCTGGGCCGTGGATGTTTGTTTCTTTGCCATGACGTTCTTTCCGCTCAGGCCTTGATCTCGTCGCCAGACGACTTGTAGACGCGGACCTTCTTGCCATCGGCCAGCAACTTGATGCCGACACGGTCACCCTTGCCGGTGGCCGAGTTGTAGATCGCCACGTTCGACTGCTGGATGGGCATGGTCTTGTCGACCACACCGCCGGTGGTGCCCTTCAACGGGTTGGGCTTTACGTGCTTCTTGGCAACGTTGACGCCTTCGACCACGATGCGGTCTTCGTCGACGCGCTGCGTCACCGTGCCGCGCTTGCCCTTGTCGCGGCCTGTGGTCACGATGACCTGGTCGCCTTTGCGAATCTTGTTCATGTCGGGTCCTAACGAAGCAGTGCGCTTACAGCACTTCCGGGGCCAGCGAGACGATCTTCATGAAGCGCTCGGTGCGCAGTTCACGCGTGACCGGCCCGAAAATACGGGTGCCGATGGGCTCGAGCTTGGCGTTCAGCAACACGGCTGCGTTGCCGTCGAAGCGAATCAACGATCCGTCCTGGCGACGCACGCCCTTGGCAGTGCGAACGACGACGGCGCTGTAGACTTCGCCCTTCTTCACGCGACCACGCGGGGCAGCTTCTTTGATGCTGACCTTGATGACGTCGCCAATGCCGGCATAGCGACGCTTGGAGCCGCCCAGCACCTTGATGCATTGGACAGACTTCGCGCCCGTGTTGTCGGCTACGTCGAGCCGGGTTTGCATTTGGATCATTGTGTCTCCCCAACTTGCCCTGCTTCCGCTTTGCAGCGTGCGCAGTCAGTCTTGGGCCCGTGTATGGGTGGATCTGATTTCTTCAGTCAGGTTGCGTTGGCAGTTGACTAACGAAAGCAGCGAAGCTTTTGAGTATGACACAGTTCCCGCACAGGCGTCAAGCCGCGCGAGAACTGGTAGTTCAAGCCAGCAGCGCCTTCGCCTGGCCCAGCAGAGTGGCGGCGTCGCTCACCTCGAACTTGCCTGGGCCTTCGACGTTCAAGGACTTGACCACGCCGTCAACAACCAACATCGAATAGCGGTTCGAACGCAGGCCCATGCCGCGCGTCGTCAGGTCCAGCGTCAGACCGGTGGCCTGGGTGAAGCCGGCACTGCCGTCGGCCATCATGCGCACTTTGGTGCCGGTTTTCAACTCCCTGCCCCAGGCGCCCATCACGAAGGCGTCGTTCACCGACAAACACCAGATCTCGTCGACACCGGCAGCCTTCAGCATGTCGGCATGCTCGACATATCCAGGCACATGTTGGGCCGAACAGGTGGGCGTGAAGGCGCCCGGCAGCGCGAAGATGGCGATCTTCTTTCCCGCGGCGGTCTTCTCCACGTCGAAGCTGTTGGGCCCCACAGCGCAGCCATTGCCCTCGACCTCGATGAACTCGTTCAATGTGCCCGCAGGCAGCTTGTCTCCGACTTTCAACATTCGTGTTCTCCTGGCTTGATGACAAAAGCGGCCGGGGCTGGTCATTCCAGCGTGCGGCCGCTTCGGCGTGCTTGCAGGACCTCGCGGCCCGGCCGCGGGGTCAAACGAGCTTGGCCTTTTCGAGCAGCTTCGTCACGACCCACGACTTGGTCTTGCTGATGGGGCGACCTTCGGCGATCTCGACGAGGTCGCCCATCTTGTATTCGCCCTTTTCGTCGTGCGCGTGGTACTTGCGGGACTTGGCGACGATCTTGCCGTAAAGCTCATGCGCGGTACGGCGTTCGACCAGCACGGTAATCGTCTTGGCCCGCTTGTCGCTTACAACGCGGCCCATCAGGGTGCGCGTGTTCTTCACCGGCGCGGCCGCAGGCGTTGCAGGCGTTGCCATAGCGGTATGTGCTTCGCTCATTTCGCAGCCCTCTTCTTTTCCGCGATGATGGTCTTCACTCGCGCAATGTCGCGCTTCGTGTTGCCCAGTTGCGTGTGGTTCGTGAGTTGCTGGGTCGCCTTCTGCATGCGCAGGCCGAAATGGGCCTTCAGCAGGTCAGAGACTTCCTTTTCCAGCGCGGCCACGTCCTTTGTACGCAGTTCAGATGTCTTGCTCATGTGTGCTCCTGATCAGGTGCCGACCTGGCGCGCCACGAAGGTGCACTTCAGCGGCAACTTGGCCGAAGCCAGCAGAAAGGCTTCGCGGGCCAGTTGCTCGGGCACGCCGTTGATTTCGTACAGCACCTTGCCCGGCTGGATCTCAGCCACGTAGTACTCGGGGTTGCCCTTGCCATTGCCCATGCGCACTTCAGCCGGCTTCTGCGAAATCGGCTTGTCGGGAAAGATGCGGATGAAGATGCGGCCACCGCGCTTGATGTGTCGGCTGATGGCACGGCGGGCGGCTTCGATCTGACGCGCCGTGATGCGGCCTCGTTCGGTGGCCTTGAGGCCGAAGTCGCCGAACGATACAGCTGCGCCACGAGTGGCGATGCCGGTGTTGCGGCCCTTGTGTTCCTTGCGGAACTTGCGACGTGCGGGTTGCAGCATCGTTATTCTCCTTTGGTCTCACCAGCCGCCGGCGTGGCCGGGGTGGCACGACGAACGCGCTTGACGGCCGGGCCCTTGGGGCCGCTCGGGCCATCAGCAGCCGGTGTGGCGGGCGCTGCGGCTGCGGTGGTCACTTCACCGCGAGGTGCGGTCGGGCGATCGGCACCAGGGCGGCCACGGCCTGCACCCGGTCGGTCACCGGGCCGGGCCGGTCGGCGGTCGCGGCGGTCACCGTCGTTTTCGGTCTTGGGCAGCTGCGGAGCGTCGCCGTTGGCAAGCCTGTCACCGCGGTAAACCCACACCTTCACGCCAATGATGCCGTAGGTCGTCTTGGCTTCGCTGAAGCCATAGTCGATGTCAGCCTTCAGGGTGTGAAGCGGCACGCGACCTTCTCGGTACCACTCGCAGCGCGCGATTTCGATGCCGTTCAGGCGGCCAGAACTCATGATCTTGATGCCCTGGGCGCCCAAACGCATCGCGTTCTGCATCGCGCGCTTCATGGCGCGGCGGAACATGATTCGCTTTTCGAGTTGCTGCGTGATGCTGTCAGCAATCAACTGCGCATCGACTTCCGGCTTGCGGATTTCTTCGATGTTCACAGCCACCGGCACGCCCAAACGGCGGCCCAGTTCTGCCTTCAGGTTCTCGATGTCCTCGCCCTTCTTGCCGATCACCACGCCCGGGCGTGCCGAGAAAATGGTGATGCGCGCGTTCTTGGCGGGGCGTTCGATGAGGATGCGCGAGACAGCTGCGCTCTTCAGCTTGGTCTTCAGGTATTCACGCACCTTCAGGTCTTCAGCCAGCATCGTGGCGAAGTTGGCCTTGGTGGCGAACCAGCGGCTTTGCCAGGCGCGTGTGACGGCGAGGCGGAAGCCGGTCGGGTGGATTTTTTGTCCCATGTTCTGTCCTGTGCCTCAGTTGCCGACTGTCACGTAGATGTGGCAGGTGCCCTTGCTGATGCGCGCGCCGCGCCCCTTGGCCCGAGCCGAGAAGCGCTTGAGCACCGTGCCCTGTTCGACGTAGATCGACTTGATCTTCAACTCGTCGATGTCGGCGCCGTCGTTGTGTTCGGCATTGGCCACTGCGGAGTCGACCACCTTCTTGATGATCCCTGCCGCCTTCTTCTGCGTGAAGGCAAGGATGTTCAATGCCTGGTCGACCTTCTTGCCACGGATCATGTCCGCCACCAGGCGTCCCTTGTCCGAGGAGAGGCGAACACCACGTGCGATTGCTTTGGTTTCCATCGCTGCGGCTCCTTAGCGCTTGGCCTTCTTGTCCGCGGGGTGACCCTTGAACAAGCGGGTGAGGGCGAACTCGCCGAGCTTGTGGCCGACCATCTGGTCGGTCACGTAAACTGGCACATGCTGCTTGCCGTTGTGTACGGCCACCGTCAAGCCGATGAACTCGGGCAGGATGGTGCTGCGGCGCGACCAGGTCTTGATCGGCTTCTTGTCCTTGATGGCGGCGGCCCTCTCGACCTTGGCCATGAGGTGGTGGTCCACGAAGGGACCTTTCTTGAGCGAACGGGTCATGGTCTACGACCTCACTTCTTGCGACGCGAGACGATCATCGTCTGCGTGCGCTTGTTGCTGCGAGTGCGGTAGCCCTTGGTCAGGGTGTTCCACGGCGACACCTGCGGCTGGCCTTCACCGGTCTTGCCTTCACCACCGCCGTGCGGGTGGTCGACCGGGTTCATGGCGGTGCCACGCACGGTCGGACGGATACCCTTCCAGCGGATCGCGCCGGCCTTGCCATACTGGCGCAGGCTGTGCTCTTCGTTTGACACTTCGCCGATGGTGGCGCGGCAGTCGATGTGGATCTTGCGAACCTCACCCGAGCGCAAACGCAACTGGGCGTATATGCCTTCGCGGGCCATCAGCGTGACGCTGGTACCAGCCGAGCGCGCAATCTGCGCCCCCTTGCCCGGCATCATTTCCACGCAATGGACGATGGAACCGACGGGGATGTTGCGGATGGGCAGCGTGTTGCCGGCCTTGATCGGCGCCTCGGCGCCGCTCAACAACGTGGCACCAGTGTCCACGCCGCGGGGGGCGATGATGTACCGGCGTTCGCCGTCGGCATAGCACAGCAGCGCGATGTGGGCAGTGCGGTTGGGGTCGTACTCGATACGTTCGACCTTCGCCGGAATGCCGTCCTTGTTGCGCACGAAGTCGACCACACGGTAGTGATGCTTGTGACCACCGCCCCTGTGGCGGATCGTGATGTGGCCGTTGTTGTTGCGGCCGGCGTTCTGCTTTTGCGGCTCCAGCAGCGAGGCTTCTGGTGCACCCTTGTGCAAATGCTTGTGCACGACTTTCACCACGGCACGACGGCCTGGCGATGTGGGCTTGACTTTGATGACAGCCATGATTAAGCGGCCTCCCCGGAGAAGTTGAGCTCCTGGCCCGGCTTCAAGGACACAAATGCCTTCTTGACGTGGTCTCGGCGGCCGATCGCACGGCCGAATCGCTTGACCTTGCCCTTTTGAATGGCCGTCGACACATCAGCCACCTCGACCTTGAACATCAGCTCGACAGCGGCCTTGATCTCAGGCTTCGTCGCGTCGCGCAACACCTTGAACAACACCTGGTTGTTCTTCTCGCCGATGCGGGTGGCCTTTTCCGAAATGATCGGCGCTACCAGCACCTGGCTCAAACGGCCTTCGTCGAACTTGCGCTCGGACGGGCTTGGGTTGGTGCGGCTCATGCGAACATCTCCTTGAGCTGCTCGATCGCGCCTTTGGTCACCAACACCTTCTTGTAGAAGACGAGGGACAGCGGATCAGCGTAACGGGGCTCGACCACCAGCACGTTGGGCAGGTTGCGCGAGGCCAAAGCGATGTTGTCGTCGATCTGATCGACGATCACCAGCACCGAATTCTTGGTGTCCGTGCCCAGGCCCATGGCCTTGAACTTGTCGGCCAGCAGCTTGGTCTTCGGGGCGTCGATGCTGATGCCATCCACCACCGCCAGACGACCGTCACGGGCAAGTTGCGACAGGATGGACGCCATGCCTGCGCGGTACATCTTCTTGTTGACCTTCTGCGAGAAGTTCTCGTCAGGGCGGTTCGGGAAGATGCGACCACCGCCACGCCACAGCGGCGAGCTGGTCATGCCGGCGCGAGCGCGGCCAGTGCCCTTCTGCCGAAACGGCTTCTTCGTCGAGTGCTTGACCTCACCTCGGTCGAGCTGGGCACGGGTGCCTTGGCGGGCGTTGGCCTGGAAGGCCACGACCACCTGGTGCACGAGGGCTTCGTTGTAGTCACGGGCAAAGACCGTGTCAGGAGCGTCCACCTTCGAGGTGGCCTGGCCCTGTTCGTTGAGGAGCTCGAGTTGCATCACTTGGCCCCTTTCTTCGCAGGCTCGGCAGCGACGACCTTGCTGACGCGCGCCTTGATGGCGGGCCGCACGACCACGTGGCCATTCTTGTGGCCCGGCACGGCGCCGCGCACGAGCAGCAGCGAACGCGCTTCATCCACGCGGACGATGTCGAGGTTCTGCACGCTGACCGTTTCGTCGCCCATGTGGCCGGTCATCTTCTTGCCCGGGAACACGCGGCCTGGATCCTGCGCCATCGAGATCGAGCCCGGCACGTTGTGCGAACGGCTGTTGCCGTGTGACGCGCGCTGCGAGCTGAAGTTGTGACGCTTGATGGCGCCCTGGAAGCCTTTGCCCAGCGAGGTGCCTTGCACGTCGACCTTCTGGCCGGCAGCAAAGACACTCACCGGCACGACAGCGCCAGTCTTGTATTGACCCAGGACTTCCGCAGTGACGCGGAATTCCTTGAGGACTTCACCCGCCTCGACACCGGCCTTGGCCAGGTGCCCGGCTTCGGGCTTGGTGACACGGCTGGCCTTGCGGGCACCGAACGCGACTTGCAGCGCGTTGTACCCGTCGGTCGCAGCGGTCTTGACTTGTGTGACGCGGTTGTTCGACACGTCGAGCACAGTCACGGGGATGGTGTCACCATCGTCCGTGAAGATGCGCGTCATGCCCACCTTGCGACCCAGCAAGCCGAGCTGTTCGCTCATGCTCATGGTTTTCTCCAGCGCCCGACGATGCGAGCGCCTTGTTCACGATCCCGAGATCGATTGCCCGGGGTGGCTGCCACGGGCACTCTCAAAGAGTCGGCCCGGGGCGAATAAATCCTCTAACTTGGGTGTAACCCGAGCCGAGGAAAGCCCGCGAGTATAGCAGCGACGGCGCCTGCCGCAACTGCCATCACGCGGTTTGGCCTCACTGCAGCTTGATTTCGACGTCCACGCCAGCCGGCAGGTCGAGCTTCATCAGTGCGTCCACGGTCTTGTCCGTGGGGTCGACGATGTCCATCAGGCGCTGGTGCGTGCGGATTTCGAACTGGTCACGGCTCGTCTTGTTGACGTGCGGCGAACGCAGGATGTCGAAACGTTGCATGCGCGTCGGCAGCGGCACCGGGCCCTTGACGATGGCGCCGGTGCGCTTGGCGGTTTCAACGATCTCCGCAGCTGACTGGTCGATCAGCTTGTAGTCGAAAGCCTTCAGGCGAATGCGAATCTTTTGTTTGGCAGACATGGCTGATCCTTATTCGATGATCTTGGCCACGACGCCGGCACCGACGGTGCGGCCGCCTTCTCGGATGGCGAAGCGCAGGCCTTCTTCCATCGCGATCGGGTTGATCAGCTTGACCGTGATGCTGACGTTGTCGCCCGGCATCACCATCTCCTTGTCCTTGGGCAACTCGACTGCGCCGGTCACGTCCGTGGTGCGGAAGTAG